>JBFWNZ010000070.1:0-13482 GCA_050250795.1 Alphaproteobacteria bacterium
CGCCGCGGAGGGGCGTTGGCGAACGGAGAATTCGGATGCGTTACAGCATCTCGTTCACGACGCGGCGGCCGGTCAGCGAGATCGAGGACTGGCTCGACGAAAACTGCAGCGACGAATGGGCCATGCGCCTGGACGGCGTGGTCAATGCCGGCTGTATCGACCGGCAATTACAACTCGACCTGCGTTTCGCAGACCTGCGCGACAGCCAGCGCTTCCAGCAGCATTTCGGCTCCTGGTAGGGCCGGACGCTAGAGCGCTTCCGGCCCGGTTTCGCCGGTCCGGATGCGCAACGCGCCGCCGAGATCCATGACGAATATCTTGCCGTCGCCGATCTTGCCGGTGTTCGCCTTCTCGCGGATGGCTTCGATGGTGCGGTCGACCATGTCGTCGTCGACCGCGACCTCGATCTTCACCTTCGGCACGAAACTCACGGCGTATTCGGCTCCGCGATAGATTTCCGTCTGACCCTTCTGCCGGCCATAGCCCTTGACCTCGCTGACGGTCAGTCCCTGCACGCCGATCCCGCCCAGGGATTCGCGCACATCGTCGAGCTTGAAGGGCTTGATGATCGCCATCACCATCTTCATCGAATTCGCTCCTTCGCCAGGCTGGCTACCGGCCCCTGCCGGTCGCCGCAGGCGATGTCAGATATTGTAGCCGCGCTCGCCATGCTCGGACAGGTCGAGCCCCTCCGCCTCGACCTGGGGGTCGACACGCAGGCCGGTCAGCGCAGCCGTCACCTTGACGATGACATATGTCGCAACCAGCGACCAGACGACCACTGCCGCCGCACCCACGACCTGTGTCCACAGCTGGTCCGCGATGGAGGTTCCATCTGCCAGCCCGATTCCACCGAAGGACGAGGCCGCAAAGATGCCCGTCAGCAGGGTTCCAAGCAAGCCGCCGACCCCGTGCACCGCGAACACGTCCAGGGAATCGTCGATCCTGAGACGCTGCTTGACCAGCTGCACCGCGAGGAAACAGACGCCGCTGCCCAGAACGCCATAGACCAGACCGCCCGCCGGCCCGACGAAACCGGAACCCGGCGTGATTGTCGCGAGGCCCGCCACCATGCCGGTCACGGTGCCGATCAGGCTGGGCTTGCCGAAGCGAACCCATTCGATGGTCATCCAGGTCAGGGCGGCGGCCGCTGCGGCCACATGCGTCACGGTGATCGCCATGCCGGCCCCTGCCCCTGCGGCGAGGGCGCTGCCGCCATTGAACCCGTACCAGCCGACCCACAGCATCGCGGCGCCCGCCATCGTCATTCCGGGACTGTGCGGCGGCACCGGCTCGCCCGGAAATCCCTGACGGCGGCCGAGCATGATGGCCAGGAGCACCGCGGACGAGCCCGCCGTCGCATGCACGACGAGACCGCCTGCGAAATCCATGACCCCCATCTCGGCCAGCCACCCACCGCCCCAAATCCAGTGCACCGCCGGCACATACACGACGAGCAGCCAGATTCCGCTGAAGATCAGCACGGCGGAAAAGCGGATCCGCTCGGGATAGGCGCCCACGATCAAGGCCGGGGTGATGATCGCGAAGGTCATCTGGAACATGAAGAACACGCTTTCGGGCAGCCCTCCGACCAGCGCGTCGGCCGAGGGCGCCGCCAGCAGCGTCCGATCCAGGCCGCCAATCCAGGCCTGCATGCTTCCGCCGTCCCCGAACGCGAGCCCATAGCCGCACAGCAGCCACAGGACCGAGGCGAGACAGGCGATGGCGAAACAATGCATCAGCACCGACAGCACGTTCCGCGAGCCGACCAGACCGCCATAGAAGAGGGCGAGACCCGGCAGCGTCATGAACAGCACCAGCGCCGTGGAGGTCAGGACCCACGCCGTTGCGGCACCGTCGACCGCGCCGTCCTGAGCCATGGCAGAGACCGGCAGCGCCGCCAGCGCAGCCGACAGCATCCCGATGCGGACCGCAGCCCGCAGCATGCATTTCATTCGATGTTCCTCCCCCTCGGGCACGGAAAGCGCCCGGCGGACCGTAACGGTATATGTGCGTCGCAGGCGGCGGGTCTAACGCCCGCCTCGCCGGCGATGATATCGTCCGGCCGGGAAATTGCCTAGAAGCTAGGCAGACGAGTCGTCGCGCATCCGGGCATCGCGCAATCGCTGCCAATAATCCAGGCGTTTGGCGATTTCACGTTCAAATCCGCGGTCGACCGGCCGATAGAACTGCCGCCGCGGCAGGCCTTCGGGGAAATAGTCCTGGCCCGAGAAGGCGTCCGGACTGTCGTGATCGTAGGCATAGCCGGTCCCGTAGCCGAGGTCTTTCATCAGCCGCGTCGGCGCGTTCAGGATGTGCTTGGGCGGCATCAGCGATCCGCTGTCCCGGGCCGCCCGCATCGCCTGCCCCATCGCGGTATAGGCCGCGTTCGACTTGGGTGCCGTACCGAGATAGATCACGGCCTGCGCCAGCGCCAGTTCGCCCTCGGGCGAGCCGATGCGTTCATAGGTCTCCCAGGCCGTCAGCGCCTGGACCGCAGCCGACGGGTCCGCCAGCCCCACATCCTCATAGGCGAAGCGAAGCAGCCGGCGGGCGATGAAGCGCGGGTCTTCTCCACCCGCAAGCATCCGCGCCAGCCAGTACAGCGCGGCATCCGTGTCCGACCCGCGCAGCGACTTGTGCAGCGCGCTGATAAGATTGTAGTGCCCCTCCTGTGCTTTGTCGTAGAGGGGTGCGCGGCGTTGGATCGTCGCCGCGAGCGCATTGCTGTCGAGCGGCGCCGAAGCCTTCAGAGCGAACAGTTCCTCTGCGAGGTTCAGCAGGAACCGCCCATCGCCATCCGCCATCGCCCGCAACGCGTGCCGCGCATCCGGATCGAGCGGCAAGGTACGGCCCTCCGCCGATTCCGCCCGCCGCAGCAGCCCCTCCAGCGCGGCGTCGTCGAGCCGGTTGAGTACGAAGACCTGACAGCGCGACAGCAGCGGCGCGTTCAATTCGAAGCTGGGATTCTCCGTGGTGGCGCCGACCAGAACCACCGTCCCATCCTCGACATAGGGCAGAAAGCCGTCCTGCTGCGAGCGGTTGAAGCGATGGATCTCGTCGATGAACAGCAGCGTGCCGCGGCCGTCCTTGCGGCGCACCCTGGCCCGCTCGAACACCTTGCGCAGGTCGGCAACGCCCGAGAACACCGCCGACAGCGGCTCGAACTCCAGATCGACATGCTGGGCCAGCAGGCGGGCAATCGTGGTTTTGCCGCAGCCGGGCGGCCCCCACAGGATCATCGAGGCGATGCGGCCGGCCGCGAGCATGCGCCCGACGGGCCCGTCCGGTCCCAGCAGGTGGGACTGCCCGACCACCTCATCGAGCCGGGTCGGGCGCAGCCTTTCGGCCAGCGGCAAGGGGGCCCCGTCCCCGAACAGTCCGCGCTGCTCCGGCGGCATGGTCCTGTCCTCCGTCACCCGACTTCGACGTTGATCTCGCGTCCCTGCCGCCGGATCGTATAGGTCCAGCGGGCAAGCGGCGTGCGCACCGCACCCAGCACGGCGTCCACATTCGTCACCGGCTGTCCGTTGATCCGCAGAATCTGGTCGCCCGGCCGGATGCCGAGCCGCGCCACCGGGGCATCGCGTGCGATGGCAAGCACGATCACCCCGGTAAGGTCGCTATCGACGCCGAGTTCTTCCGCCAGCGCCGGCGACAGGTTGGCGACCTTGGCACCGGCAAGCGGGTGCCGGCCTTCAAGGACCGTCTCCTGCCGCCGCGGCACTTCGGGCGGCGCGACCAGGGCGATCCCCATCATCCGTTCCCGGCCGTCGCGCAGGATCGTCAGCCGTGCCTCGCCGCCGATGCGTTTGGTGGCGAGGCGATAGCGCAGGGCTTCCGGATCGTCGACCCCCACACCGTCCACCGCCGTGACCACGTCGCCGCGCCGCAGGCCGGCCGCCGCGGTCGGACCGGCGGGGTTCACACTCTCCACCAGCACACCCATCGGGCGGGCCAGCCCCATGGCCGCGGCCATCTCCGCATTCACCGGAACGCCACTGAAGCCCAGCCACGCCCGGGCCAGCGGCTTGCCGCTGACTGCGCTCTCAACCACCGTTGCGACCATGTTGGACGGCACGGCAAATCCGATTCCCAGCGAGCCGCCGGTGCGCGAATAGATGGCGGTGTTCACCCCGATCAGGCGCCCGTCCATCCCGACCAGCGCACCGCCCGAATTACCGGGATTGATCGCGGCGTCCGTCTGGATGAAGAAACGATAGTCCGCGATGCCGACAGAGGTCCGGGCGAGCGCAGAGACGATGCCGCTGGTCACGGTCTGGCCCACGCCGAACGGGTTGCCGATGGCCAGCACCAGATCGCCGACCTCGACCGCATCGGAGTCGCCCAGCGGCAAAGAGTCGAGAGAGGTGTTTCCGGGCTTGATGCGCAAAACCGCGAGATCGGTCCGCTCATCCGTCATCAGCAGCTCGGCATCGAACTCGCGCCGGTCGGCCAGCGCGACCGTGATCGCCTGGGCATCCTTGATGACGTGATGATTGGTGACGATGATCCCTTCCGGCCGGACAATCACGCCTGACCCCAGGGAGTTCTCCACCCGCGGCTCGGACTGGCCACCGGGCGGAAAGCCGTCGCCGAAGAACCGGCGAAACAGCGGGTCGTTCGCGAACGGAGACGCACTCCGTTCCGCCACGACTTTCTTGGCATAAATGTTGACGACGGCGGGGGCCACCCGCTTCACGATCGGGGCGAAGGAGAGCGTGATTTCGCCCCGATCCTGCGGTACGGAACGCTGCGCCGCCGCCGGGGCAGCGGGCAAGGCGGCCGCAAGCGCAACCGCCACGATGCCCGATGCCATCCATTGCCGTGCCGTCATCTCCGCTCCCATCGCGTCCGGCGATCAGCCGGACGCGCCCTGCTGCGGATCAGGCGCTGTCGGCGGCCGCCTCTTCGGCGCCGGCGACGGGGCCGGAATCCTGGCCCTTCGCGTCCGGGTCGCGCTCCACCAGCTCGATCACGGCCATCGGCGCGGAATCGCCGTAGCGGAAGCCCGCCTTGAGCACCCGCGTATAGCCGCCCGGCCGCTCCGCGTAGCGCGAGGCCAGCGCGTCGAACAGCTTCGCCGTCGTCGCGTCGTCGCGCAGGAAGGCATAGGCGCGGCGCCGGTCGTGCAGGCTGCCGCGCTTGCCCAGCGTGATCAGCCCGTCGACGATGGGCCGAAGCTCCTTCGCCTTGGGAAGCGTCGTGGTGATCTGCTCATGCTTGATGAGCGATGCCGCCATATTGGAGAACATCGCCTTGCGGTGCTGGGTCTTGCGGCCCAGTTTCCGCCCACTGCGTCGATGGCGCATGCTATTCGGTCCTTCCCGTTGGGCGCGGCCTGGGGCCGGCTCAGTACGGTTCCTCGAGCTTCTTGGCCAGCTCCTCGATATTCTCGGGCGGCCAGTTGGTGATTTCCATGCCGAGATGCAGGCCCATCTGGGACAGCACCTCCTTGATCTCGTTCAGCGACTTGCGGCCGAAATTCGGCGTCCGCAGCATCTCTGCCTCGGACTTCTGCACGAGATCGCCGATATAGACGATGTTGTCGTTCTTCAGGCAGTTCGCCGACCGGACCGACAGCTCCAGTTCGTCGACCTTGCGCAGCAGATGCTTGTTGAACGGCAGCTCGGAGGCGTGATCCTCCTCGACCCGCGCCTTCGGCTCCTCGAAATTGATGAACAGCTGCAACTGGTCCTGAAGGATCCGGGCAGCCAGCGCCACCGCATCCTCGGGCCGGATGGTGCCGTTCGTCTCGACCGAGAGCGACAGCTTGTCATAGTCCGTCACCTGGCCGACGCGGGTGTCCTCCACGCGGTAGGACACCTTGCGGCACGGGCTGAAGATCGAATCCACCGGGATCAGACCGATGGGCGCGTCTTCGGGGCGGTTCATCGACGCCGGCACGTAACCGAGGCCGTTCTCGACCGTCAGTTCCATCGACAGCTTCGCGCCGCGGTCCAGATGGCAGATGACGTGATCGGGGTTCATCACCTCGATGTCATGGCCGGTCGTGATCATCGACGCCGTCACCGGGCCCGGGCCCTCGGCATCGAGACGCATGCGCTTCGGGCCTTCGCCATGCATCCGCAGCGCCAGCGCCTTGATGTTGAGGACGACGTCGGTCACGTCCTCGCGCACGCCCTGGATCGATGAGAATTCGTGCAGCACGCCATCGATCTGGATCGAGGTGACCGCGGACCCCTGCAACGACGACAGCAGCACGCGGCGCAGTGCGTTGCCCAGCGTCAGACCGAAGCCCCGCTCCAGCGGCTCTGCGACGATGGTCGCAACGCGCGACGCGTCGGCCCCGGACTCGACCTCAAGCTTGTTCGGCTTAATGAGCGCTTGCCAATTCTTCTGAATCACGTCGAGGACCTCATTATCTTCGCCACTGCCGGCCGTCGGGCTATGCCCCGGCCGCAAATTCGGTCATGCGCCCGGACACGATCCGGGCGGAGGGCCGTCGGTCAGACGCGCCGCCGCTTCGGCGGGCGGCAGCCATTGTGCGGGATCGGCGTGACGTCGCGGATCGCCGTGATCTGGAAGCCCGCCGATTGCAGCGCACGCAGCGCCGATTCGCGGCCCGACCCCGGCCCCTTCACGCACACCTCAAGCACCTTCATGCCATGGTCCTGCGCCTTGCGCGCGGCGCTTTCGGCGGCGACCTGCGCGGCATAGGGCGTGGACTTCCGGCTGCCCTTGAAACCCATGTTGCCGGCCGAGGACCACGAGATCGCGTTGCCCTGGGCATCGGTGATCGTGATCTTGGTATTGTTGAACGTCGCGTTCACATGCGCGACGCCGGAGGTGATGTTCTTCCGCTCGCGACGCTTAACGCGCGTGGTTGCCTTAGCCATTAGTCTGCGATCTCCGTCTGCCCCAAGGCGCGCCGCGCCGGAATAGGTTCCTCAGCGTCGCCGCTACTTCGTCACTTTCTTCTTGCCCGCAATCGGCCGGGCCGGACCCTTGCGGGTGCGCGCGTTGGTATGGGTGCGCTGGCCATGCACCGGCAGGCCCTTGCGATGACGCAGTCCGCGATAGCAGCCCAGATCCATCAGCCGCTTGATGTTCATCGCGACCTCGCGACGCAGGTCGCCTTCGACCACATGGTCGCGGTCGATGGTCTCGCGGATGCGGATGATCTCGCTTTCACTCAGTTCGTTCACGCGACGCGCCGGATCGATCTCGCAGGACTGGATGATCCGTTCCGCGCTCTTCGGCCCGATGCCGTGAATATAAGTCAGCGCAATCACCACGCGCTTCTGCGTGGGAAGGTTTACGCCTGCGATACGCGCCACTGCTCGTCTCCTCGTTGCCCAGCCTGCATCCGTCGGGAGCGGGTGTACTCATAGCCGAACGCCCCGACAGCGAACGCGCCGGGGCGCCGCGCCAGTATCCCGGCGCTGGGGAGCGGGATTATAGGCATGCGCCCCGCCCTGTCAATCGCCGTCCCGGCAAAATTCGCACCGGCTCCCGTCACTGCAGAACCACCTCGATCTGCCGCGTCACATCGTCGATCGCGGCCATCCCATCCACCTGCGCCAACGCGCCGCGATCCCGGTAATATGGAAGGATCGGCGCCGTCTGTGCGTGATAGGCATCCAGCCGCGACCGCACCGTCTCGGCCTTGTCGTCGGCGCGCCGCACGAACTCGGTCGCGCCGCAATAATCGCAAACGCCATCCGTCGACGGCTTCTTATGTGCATCGTGATAGGCCGCGCCACAGCGCTTGCAGCTATAACGACCGGCGATTCGGTCCACCAGCGCGGCGTCATCGACCTTGAGCTCGATCACGCTGTCGAGCTTGAGTCCCTTACGCTTGAGCAGCGCGTCGAGCGCCTCGGCCTGCGGAACGGTGCGCGGGAAGCCGTCGAGGATGAACCCATTGGCCGCATCCGGCTGCTCGATACGGCGCGAGATGATCTCGATCATCACCTCGTCCGGCATCAACTGGCCGGCTTCCATCACCGCCTTCGCCCGCTTGCCCAGCTCGCTGCCCGACGCCACCTCGGCGCGCAGCATATCTCCAGTGGAGAGCTGGACCAGCCCGTGCTTCTCCTCGATTCGCTTCGCCTGGGTGCCCTTTCCGGCCCCTGGCGGTCCCAGCAGGATTACGATCATCCGCGCCGTCCCCTCAACCGCGACTTCTTGATGAGTCCTTCATACTGGTGCGCCAGCAGATGCGAATGCACCTGGGCCACCGTATCCATCGTCACCGTGACCACGATCAGCAGGCTAGTGCCGCCGAAATAGAAGGGCACGGCGAAATACGAGATCAGGAATTCCGGGATCATGCAGAT
Source organism: Alphaproteobacteria bacterium (assembly GCA_050250795.1). GTDB lineage: Bacteria > Pseudomonadota > Alphaproteobacteria > UBA8366 > UBA8366 > JBFWNZ01. Next base: position 8,304 of record JBFWNZ010000070.1, read on the forward strand.
CACGGCCAGGTAGAAGGCACCGAACACCGTCAGCCGGGTCAGCACATAGTCCAGATAGTCGGCGGTGTTCTTGCCCGGCCGGATGCCCGGAATGAAGCCGCCGTAATTCTTCAGGTTGTCCGCCGTCTCCTGCGGGTTGAAGACGATGGCGGTATAGAAGAAGGCGAAGAACACGATCAGCGCGACATAGATCACCAGAAACAGCGGCTGGCCATGCCCCAGCATCGCAGTGACCGTCGACAGCCACTCCGGCCCCTGCCCGCCCGAGAAATTCGCGACCGTCAGCGGCAGCAGCAGCAGCGAACTCGCGAAGATCGGCGGGATGACGCCAGAGGTGTTGAGCTTCAGCGGCAGATGGCTCGATTCGCCGCCGAACATGCGGTTGCCGACCTGCCGTTTCGGATACTGCACGACGATGCGGCGCTGCGCGCGCTCGACATAGACGACCGCGGTGATGACCACGACCGAGAGGATCAGCAGCAGAACGATCACCCCGGCCGACAAGGCGCCCGTCCGGCCCAGTTCCAGGGTGCCCGCCAGCGAGGCCGGCAGGTTCGCGACGATGCCCGCGAAGATGATGAGCGAGATGCCGTTGCCGACGCCGCGCTGCGTCACCTGCTCGCCCAGCCACATCAGGAAGATGGTGCCGCCGACCAGGGTCACGACCGTCGTCATCCGGAAATACAGGCCCGGGTCGATCACCGCCGACCCCGCCGAGCCGCTCATCCCCTCAAGCCCGGCCGCGAGGCCATAGGCCTGGAAGGTCGCCAGGAACACCGTGCCGTAGCGGGTATACTGGTTGATCTTCTTCCGGCCCGCCTCGCCTTCCTTCTTCATCTGCTCGAAGGACGGCACGACCGCCGTCATGAGCTGCATGATGATGGCCGCCGAGATGTAAGGCATGATGTTGAGGGCGAAGATGGTCATCCGCCCCAGCGCGCCGCCGGCGAACATGTCGAACATGCCCAGGATGCCGCCGCGCTGCTGGTTGAATATCTCCGCCAGCACGACAGGGTCGATACCCGGCAGCGGGATATGCGTGCCGAGGCGATAAACCAGCAGCGCCCCGATCGTGAACCAGATGCGCTTCTTCAGTTCGGTCGCCTTGCTGAAGGCGCCGAAGTTGAAGTTGGATGCGAGCTGTTCCGCGGCTGATGCCATGCTCCGGGTCCCGTCTGTCGCCGCGCTAGACTGCCGTTGCGCGGCGTGGTGACTGTCGCGACCGCGACGCGGCGGCGGGCGCGATCTTACCGACCGCCCCCGACCGCAATTCCATCCTCTTTCCCTGCGGCCGGGTCACGCCCCAGCCTCCGGCCGCGCCGCGAACCTCGCGGCGCATCAGGCCCCTTCGGCCTCCGACGCCTCGGCCTTGCCGCCGATGATCGTGACCGAACCGCCCGCCTTCTCCACCGCAGCGACCGCGGCCTTGGTCGCGCCGGCCGCCTCGATGCTGAGCTTCACCGTCAGTTCGCCATTCGCGAGCAGGCGGATGCCGTCGCGCACGCGGCGCAGCACGCCGGCCGCAACCAGGGCGGCTTCCGTGATCGTCTGTCCGGCATCCAGCTTGCCGGCATCGACGGCCTTCTGCAGCCGGTTCAGGCCGATCTCGTTGTAGCGCTTGCGGAACACATTCGTGAAACCGCGCTTCGGCACGCGCCGGTAGACCGGCATCTGGCCGCCTTCGAAGCCGTTGATCGACACGCCGGTGCGGGCCTTCTGGCCCTTCACGCCGCGGCCGCTGGTCTTGCCCAGGCCCGAGCCGATACCGCGGCCGACGCGCTTGCGCTTCGTCCGTGCGCCCGGATTGTCGGAAAGTTCGTTCAATCGCATCGTCGTCGCCTCTCTGCGTGGTCGTGCATCCGCGTCGCCGCGGCGCGGGGCCGTCTCAGCCCTCGCCCTCGACACGCACCAGGTGCTTCACCTTGTCGATCATGCCGCGAACCGAGGGCGTATCCTCAAGCTCGCGGGTGCGGTGCATCTTGTTCAGGCCCAGGCCGATCAGCGTCGCCCGCTGGTCCTTGGGACGGCGGATCGGGCTGCCGATCTGGGTGACGCGCAACGTCTTCTTCGCGGCCATCACGCATCCCCTTCCGCTTCGGCGGCGACCGCGGTCGCACCTTCGTCGCGGCGGCCGATGATCTCGCCCACCTTCTTGCCGCGCTTCGTCGCGACCTGGCGCGGCGAGACGCAACCCGTCAAGGCGGCAAAGGTCGCCTTAATCATGTTGTGCGGATTGGCGGTGCCGGTCGACTTGGCCACCACGTCCTGCACGCCAAGCGCCTCGAAGACCGCGCGCATCGGACCGCCGGCGATGATGCCGGTTCCGGCCGGCGCGTTGCGCAGCACAACGTTGCCCGCGCCGAACTGGCCGCGCACGTCGTGATGCAGCGTCCGGCCCTCGCGCAGCGGGACCCGGATCATGCTGCCCCGCGCCCGTTCGGTTGCCTTGCGGATAGCTTCCGGCACCTCGCGCGCCTTGCCCAGGCCATAGCCGACCCGGCCGCGGCCATCGCCCACGATCATGATCGCGGCGAAGCCGAAACGCCGGCCGCCCTTCACGACCTTGGCCACGCGATTGATGCCGACCAGCTTCTCGATCAGCTCGCTCTCGGGTCCGCGCTCCTCGCGCGGTCCGCGACGGCGCGGACCGCCCTCGCCCCGGCTGCCGCCACCGGCTGCCGCGCCCGATCCCCGTGTCTGTGGTGCTCGTGCCATCGTCTTCGGACCCTCGTCAGAATTCCAGGCCGGCTTCGCGCGCGGCATCGGCCAGCGCTTTGACCCGGCCGTGATAGGCATAGCCGCCGCGGTCGAACACGACCTGCGTCAGCCCCGCTTCCTTCGCGCGCTCGGCCAGCAGCTTGCCAACCGCGGCCGCCGCCGCCTTGTCCGCGCCCGTCTTCAGCGCGCCCTTCAGCGACGCCTCCAGCGTCGACGCCGCCGCCAGCGTATGGCCGGCATTGTCGTCGATGATCTGGGCATAGATGTGCTTGCCGGAACGGAATACCGACAACCGCAGGCGACCGCGAGCAAGATTGCGCAGGCGGTAGCGTGTGCGGCGGCGACGCCGCTCGAACAGCTCTTTCGCGTTAAGCATCGCTGTCGTCCCCTACTTCTTCTTGCCTTCCTTACGGACAATCACTTCGTCGTCATACCGCACGCCCTTGCCCTTGTAGGGCTCCGGCGGCCGGTATGCGCGAATCTCGCTCGCAACCTGCCCGACCTGCTGCTTGTCCGAGCCCTTGACCGCGATCACGTCGCGGCGGTCGCCCTCAAGCTCCACGGTCACGCCCGCCGGCACCTCATAGAGGATGTCGTGGCTATGGCCGAGTTGCAGCGTCAGCGTGCGGCCCTGCAGCTGCGCGCGATAACCGACACCGGTCATCATCAGCCGCCGGGTATATCCCTGCGACACGCCCAGCACGGCATTGTTCACCAGGTTCCGCGTGGTGCCCCACAGCGCGCGGGCGCGCTTGGATTCGTTGCGCGGCGTCACCCAGATCATATTGTCCTTGCGCTCGACCGCGATGTCGTCGGCAAGAGGCACCGCCTGCTCGCCCAACTTACCCTTCGCGGTCAACGCGCGCCCGGCGATCGTCACTTCGACGCCGCTGGGAATCTCGACGGGGTACTTGCCCACCCGTGACATGACTGCCTCCGATCCTGCCCTGGTCAGAATACCTGGCACAGCACCTCGCCGCCGACATTCGCCTTGCGCGCCTCGTTGTCCGAGAGCACGCCACGCGGCGTCGACAGGATCGAGATGCCAAGGCCGTTATAAACCCTGGGCAGATCCTTGATCTTCGAATAGACGCGACGGCCCGGCTTGGAGACACGCGAAATCTCGCGGATCACCGGATCGCCCTCGTGGTACTTCAACTCGATGGTCAGCTCGGCAATGCCCTTGCGCACTTCCGCCCAGCTGTAGCCACGGATATAGCCTTCACGCTGAAGCACTTCCAGCACCGTGGTGCGGAACTTCGACGCCGGGCAGGTCACGGTCGCCTTGCGTGCGACCTGGCCGTTCCGGATACGCGTCAGCATATCGCCGAGTGGATCACTCATCGCCATCTCGTGGCTCCTCCTACCAGCTCGACTTCACCACGCCGGGGATCAAACCCTGCGAGGCGAGTTCGCGCAGCGCGATACGCGACATCTTGAACTTGCGGTAAAAGGCGCGCGGGCGGCCGGTGACATCGCACCGGTTACGCACCCGAACGCCCGACCCGTTGCGCGGCATTTCCGCCAGCTTGAGCCGTGCGGCGAACGCTTCCTCGGCCGAGAGATTGCGGTTCGCGGCGATCGCCTTCAGTCGCGCACGCTTCGCAGCGTGCCGCTTCACCAGGCGGGCGCGGTTGCCGTTCTTCTCGATGGCGCTTTTCTTAGCCATATGCCCTGAACTCCGCTTCTAACTCAGCTCGCGAACGGCATGTCGAACCCCTTGAGAAGGACGCGCGCCTCCTCATCGGTCCCTGCCGTCGTGCAGATGACGATATCCATGCCGCGGATCTGATCGACCTTGTCGTAGTCGATTTCCGGAAACACGATCTGCTCCTTCAAGCCCATGGCATAGTTGCCCCGGCCGTCGAAGCTCTTGCCCGGCACGCCGCGAAAGTCGCGGACGCGCGGCAGCGCGATCGTGATCAGGCGATCGAGGAATTCATACATGCGGTTGCGGCGCAGGGTCACCTTCACGCCGATCGGCATGCCCTCGCGCAGCTTGAAGTTCGCAATCGACTTCTTCGCACGGGTAATGACCGGCTTCTGGCCGGTGATGCGCGTCAGGTCCTCGATCACGGAGTTGATCTTCTTGGAATCGCCGACCGCCACACCGGCGCCGACATTCACCACGATCTTCTCCAGACGCGGCACCTGCATCGGGTTCTTGTAACCGAACGCCTCCATCAACTGCGCCCGGACGACACTGTCGTACCGGTCGCGCATGCGGGGCGTGTAACTTGTCTCGGCCATCGCTCTACGCCTCTCGCTCAGCGGTCGATCACTTCGCCGGACCGCTTCGCGAAGCGGACCATGCGGCCGTCGTCCAGACGCTTCACGCCGACGCGCGTCGGCTTGTCGTCCTTGGGATCGACATGCATGACATTGGACAGGTGGATCGACGCTTCCTTCTCCACGATGCCGCCCTGCTGCTGCATCGTCTGGCGGGTGTGGCGCTTGACCA
>JBFWNZ010000071.1:0-13395 GCA_050250795.1 Alphaproteobacteria bacterium
TGTGGTGGCTGTTCCTGCTGGCGCCCGCGGCGGGGCTGCTGCACTGGCTGGAATCCTGGATGGCGCACGACACCGCCTTCCGCATGCTGACCGAGATGCGCATCCGGCTGTTCGCCAAGCTGGACGAGCTGGCGCCCGCCTATCTGCTGCGCCGGCGCACCGGCGACCTGGTCGGCATGGCGACCTCGGACGTGGAGACGGTGGAGTATTTCTTCGCCCACACCATCGCGCCCGCCTTCGTCGCGGTGCTGATCCCGGCCGCCGTGCTGGCGGTGCTGGGCTGGGCGGGGTGGCCGATGGCGGCGGCGCTGCTGCCCTTCCTGCTGGCGGTCGCGGTCAGCCCGGTGCTGCTGCGCGGGCGGATCGACCGGCTGGCGGGCAAGGCGCGCGAGGCGCTGGGCGACCTCAACGCGCATGCCGCCGACACGGTGCAGGGGCTGGCCGAGATCGCGGCCTTCGGGCATGAGGCGCGGCGCGGCGACGAGTTCATGGCCCGGATCGCGCGGCATCAGGGGCTGCGCCTGCCCTTCTATCGAGACCTGACGATGCAGCATGCGATCCTGGAGGCGGCGACCGGGCTGGGCGGCCTTGCGGTCGTGCTGTCCGGCGCGGCGCTGGTGCAGGCCGGGCGGCTCGACCCGGCGCTGCTGCCGCTGATGAGCATCCTGGCCATGGCCGCCTTCCTGCCGGTGTCGGAGATCGCGCAGATCGGCCGCCAGCTGGCCGACACGCTGGGCGCGACGCGGCGGCTGCATGCGGTGCACAGCGAGCCGCCGGCCGTGGCGGACGGGCCGGGCGCGGGCGGGCCGGGCATACCGGTGCCGGACGCAGGCGGCGGCGCCGCGCTGGCGCTGGAGGACGTCCGCTATCGCTATCGCGGCACGCCGCTGGACGCGCTGAAGGGCGTCAGCCTGTCTGTGCCGGCGGGCGCGACCGTGGCTCTGGTCGGGCCGTCCGGCGCCGGCAAGACGACGGTCGCGCATATGCTGCTGCGGTTCTGGGACCCGGATTCCGGCCGGGTGACGATGGATGGCCGGGACCTGCGCGACTGGCGCCTGGACGAATTGCGCCGCCGCATCGCCCTGGTGGCGCAGGACACCTATCTGTTCAACGACACGCTGGAGGCGAACATCCGCATCGCCCGGCCCGACGCGTCCGACGCCGCGCTGCGGCAGGCCGTGGCGCGCGCCGCGCTGGGCGAATTCGTGGATGCGCTGCCGGAGGGGCTGGCGACGCCGGTCGGCGAGCGCGGCATGCAGCTGTCGGGCGGCCAGCGCCAGCGCGTGGCGATCGCGCGCGCCTTCCTCAAGGATGCGCCGGTGCTGATCCTGGATGAAGCGACCTCGCATCTCGACGCGGTCAGCGAGGCGCTGGTACGCCGGGCGCTCGACGACCTGATGGCCGACCGGACGACGGTGGTGATCGCGCACCGCCTGTCCACGGTCCGCGATGCCGACCTGATCGTCGCGATGGCGGACGGCCGCGCGGTCGAGGCGGGAACCCATGCGGCGCTGCTGGCGCAGGGCGGATTGTATGCGCGGCTGGTCGCGCACCAGATGACGGCGGCGGCGGCCGACTAACCCCTCGTTTCAATCGCTGAAAAAACGCTTAGTATAGTCCCGTAGCGTCCGCCGCTTGGGAGGGCTGTGCGGCGCCGAGGCGGGTGGCGGCATGACCGGATCGATACGTTCCGCGCGGGCGGATTCCCGAAGCCAACCGGCGACCTTCGTGCCGGACCCCAAGGACATGGATGCCCTGCACATCCTGCCGCTGGCCCTGATTCCCTTCCGCACCAGTTCCCTGCGCCGCGCCAAGCTGATCAAGAACACCAAGCTGGAGAGCGTGGTGGAGATGTTCCGCGCCGACGGGTCCGGCAGCGGACAGGTCGATCCCAAGCACCTGACGAACCTTCTCGACTGGTCCGAAGAGAATGACGGCGTCATGGACCTGCGCACGATCCAGAAGCTGTGCACGGTCCACAGCTACGACGTCTACACGCTGCGCATCGAGCTGCGGACGCACAAGATCAACGTCGAGGACTATGCGGCGCTGCGGCTGTCGGACGAGAAGAAGCGCGCCCTCTCGCGCTACATGATCGCGTTCACCGCGCCGCTGATCAGCCAGGTGTTTTCCGGCCAGGATCAGCAGATCCATTCCATCGAGCAGCTGCTCGACCTGTTCCGCAACCCCGACCGCACCCAGGCGCTCGCCAATCTGCGGATGATGGCGAGCAAGCTGAACGTCGAGATTCACGAGATCGGCGACTTTCTGGAGGATTACGGCGATATCTTCCTGTCGCTTGCCTACTACAAGGACTGCCTGGACACGATCACGCCCAAGGTCTGGCAGTTCCTGGAGGACATCGAGGAGTTCAAGGACTATCAGCAGCTGCGCAACGAGCGGGCGCTGTTCAAGGTCTGCGCCCAGGTCAATGAGCTGTTTACCGAAATCCTCGCCTCGCTGACCGCCCGCTTCGAACTGTTCCATCGCCGCTCGAAGGAGATGTGGAAGGACGTGAACGCGCGCTCCTTCCTGGAAATCCAGAATCTCGTGACCAGCCAGCACACCACGCTGGGCGCCATGCTGTGCGGGCTGAGCGTGAAGATGGCGGCCTGGGACGAACGCTATTCCGACCGGCGCGGCAGCCCGCTGGCCCGCGCCGAATACGTGATGTCGGAATTCCGCCAGGGCCTGGACACGCTGGAAGATGTCCTGCGGGCCGCCGGGGACCTGGACACGCTGTAAGAGGTCCCGCCCCTGTTCAGGGCAGCGTATAGGGCTGCCGCTCCACCGTCGTGCCCAGGGCGCCGATCAACTGGCCCACGGCCACGCGGGTCACGGTCTCGGTGTCCGCGATTTCGAGCCGCGCCACCGCCTCGCCGCGCCAGATGCAGCCGCGATCATCGGAGGTCACCGGCTGGTCGAGACGGACGACGATGCGCAACTGGCTCTGCAACTGCTCGGTCTTGGGCTTTCGGCCGCCGACGATGCTGTCCTGCGAGGTCGAGAAGATGTTGACGCGCACATCCACGCCATCGGTGTTGCTGGCGCCGAACCGGCCGAGATCGGGACCGCCCGACAATGTGGCGCTATGCTGCCGGTCAAGACGGTAGACGAGCCGCATTTCCGCCTGACGCGGATCGGCGGGAACGGTCAGGCCGCGCGCCCGCATCGCCTGCTCGAAATAGCGCCCGGCCTCCAGATTCTCCGGCGAGTCGTCCTCGGGCACGACGGCATAGGTCGGCGCCATCGGCAACGCCGTACAGGCCGTGCCGCTGACGAACCCGTCGGGTTCGGGTGCCGGCGCCGGCGTCTGGGGCGGATCGGCGGCCCAGACGGCAGCCGCAAAGCCGGTCGCCGCCAGCGCGGCGGCGATTGCGGTTCCGATCCCTCGCATGCTCATGCCCGCTCTCCTAGGGGAGAAAGGCCGTCAGCGCCCTGATCGTCGCCTCCGGCGCCTCCTCCGGAATGAAGTGGCCGCAATCCGCCCCCTCTCCTGTCACGTCGTCGGCCCAGCGGCGCCAGGATTCCATGACGCCCTTGGCCTTATAAGGCCGGCCCCGCGCGCCCCACATCGTCAGCATGGGACACCGGATCTTGCGCCCGGCTTCGCGGTCCGCGATGTCGTGCTCCCGGTCCGTGGACACCGCGACCCGGTACTCCGAGCAGGTGGCCGCGATGGTTTCGGGCTTCACGAAACAACGGATATATTCCGCCATCGCCGCCGGATCGACGAAATCCTTCTCGGCAGCCCATTTGTCGATGGCATAGCGGAGCCAGAATTCCGGCGCGGCACCGATGAAAGTCTCGGGCAAGGGCGATGGCTGGGCCATCATATACATATGGAAACTCCCGATCGCCGACGAAAGGTCCAGGCGCTCGAAATGCTCGACGGTCGGGATGATGTCCAGGATGACCAGCTTCTCCACCCGGTCGGGATGGTCGAGAGCCAGCCGGTAGGATACGCGCGCACCGCGGTCGTGACCGACCAGACGGAAGCGCGGATAGCCCAGCGCCTCCATCACCTCGACCATGTCCTGGCCCATCGCGCGCTTGGTGTAATTGGAATCGTCGGGCAGCGGCGCCGGCTTGTCGCTGTCGCCATAGCCGCGCAGGTCCGGCAGGATGACCGTGTAATCCTTGGTGAAGGCCGGGGCGACGGTGTGCCACATCGCATGGGTCTGGGGATAGCCGTGGAGCATCAGCAGCGGCGGCCCGGAGCCCGCCGTCTTGAGATTGATGCCGACCCCAGGCGTACGGGTGGCGACACGGCGCTGCACGAAGCCTTCGAGCATGGAGCGATCCTTTCGCGGATGGGTCGCGCACTCTACGCCAGGGACCGACCGCCCGGCCAGCCTCGGCCCATCGCGGGCGGCGATGGCCCCATCGCGTCATGCGAAGGCATTCGGACGGGCTTGCCCCACCCCCGCCGGCGGCCAATATCCCGGATATGCGCATTCTGCTTCTTGCCGTCCTTGCCGCACTGGTCCCGCCCGCCGCACTCGCCCAGGACGAGGCCACGGCCCGCGACCGCCTGATCCGGCGCCACGAGCAGGTGCTGGAGCAGGAACGGCAGCGGCAGGAGCAGATCCAGAAGGACCGCGCCGAGCGCCGCGAGGAGTTCCGCCGCGAGCGCGAGGACGCGCGCGAGGATATCCAGCGCCGCGCCGCCGAGCGCGAAGCCCGGTCCGACCGCGAGCGCTACAGCCTGCCCGGACAATAGCCCGGATCGGCTGCCCGCTCTGGCGTTGTGCCGCCGGTTCCTGCTATTGAGGCGGCCCGTCCCCAAAGCGCTCCCGCCGCCATGTCGAATCCCGCCTCTGCCCGCGCATCGCGGCTGCCCACGATCATCGGCAGCGCCGCAGCCATCGTCGCCACCGCAATCTTCCTGCTGCCGCCCTTTCCGGGCCTGACGCCGCATGCCATGCAGGCGCTGGGCCTGCTGGTGCTGACCATCGGGCTGTGGGGCACCGCGGCGGTGCCGCAGCATCTGACGACCTTGCTGCTGTTCACCATCGCGCTGATCGGGCATGTGGCGCCGCCGAACCTGGTGTTCAGCGGCTTCTATTCCGGCGGGCCGTGGCTGATCTTCAGCGGCATCGTCATCGGGCTGGCGATGCAGCGCACCGGCCTCGGCGCGCGGCTGGCCGAGACCATGGTGACGCGGCTGGGCGGCTCGTTCGCCGGAATCGTCGTCGGCACGCTGATCCTGTCGGTGCTGCTGGCCTTCGTCATGCCGTCGGCCATGGGACGCACCGTCATCATGACGCCGATCCTGATGGCCTTTGCCGACCAGATCGGCTTCACCGAGGGCCGGAAGGGACGCGCCGCCATCGTGTTCGGCGGTGCCATGGCGACCATGGTGACGCCGATGGCGATCCTGCCCGCCACCGTGCCGATCACGGTCTTCGCCGGCAGCATCGAGAGCGTGCACGGGATCGTACCCCGCTATGGCGAATTCATGGCGCTGCACATGCCGGTGAAGGGCCTGCTGTCGCTGGCGGTGCTGACCGGGCTGGTTCTGCTGTTTCTGCACGACCGCCAGGACCGCAAGCCGGAGCCGGTGGCGGCGAAACCGTGGTCCGCGCCGGAAATCCGGCTCGCCTGCATCCTCGGCCTGCTGCTGCTGATCTGGTCGACCGACGCCATCCATCATATTCCGCCGGCCTGGGTCGGGCTGCTGGCGGCGGTGCTGTGCCTGCTGCCGCTGGTCGGCGTGGTGCCGGCCGGCGCGATGACCCAGAACGTGAACTACACGCCCTGGTTCTTCGTCACCGGGATCATCGGCCTCGGCGCCATCGTCGCCCATACCGGGCTGGCCCAGGCGCTGGGATCGGGCCTGATCGCCGAACTGGGTTTCGTGAAGGGCGCGGATTTCCGCAATTTCGCGATGACCGCGATCCTGGGCGGCACGCTGACGCCGCTGCTGAACTACAGCGGCGTGCCGGCGGTGCTGACGCCGCTCGGCCCCGACATCGCCGCCGCCACGGGCTGGCCGCTCAAGACCGCGCTGATGACGCAGGTGCTGGGCTTCTACACCTTCTTCCTGCCTTATCAGGCGCCGCCGCTCGCCACCGCCATGATCATGGCCGGCATTCCGCTGCGGCATGCGATTCCGGTCTGCCTCTCATTCTCGATCATCTTCCTGGTGGCGATCATGCCGCTCGACTTCCTATGGTGGAACGCGCTGGGCATGTTCGCCCACTAGGGTCTGTACTCAATCGGGGGCGCTGGCGCGGCCCAGGCGCATCGGCAATCATGCGCGAAAATCAGCAGCAGCAGCTTTGGAGGGATTCGTCCATGCGTGCATCGACCCGGCTTCGCCAACTGATGGCCGGCGACGAGGTGATCGTCGCCCCCGGCACCTATGACGGGCTGACCGCCCGGCTGGTCGAGCAGGCGGGCTTTCCCGCCATCTATGTCAGCGGCGGCGCCATGGCGCGCAGCCTGGGCATCCCCGATATGGGTCTGATGACGCCAAACGAGATCGCGGCCCGGCTGACGCAGATCGTGGACGCGGCGCCGAAGACCCCGATCATCGCCGACATGGACACTGGCTATGGCAACGCGCTGAACGCGCGCGTGACGGTCCGCGCCTTCGAGCGGGCCGGCGTCGCCGGGTTCCATATCGAGGACCAGACCTTTCCCAAGCGCTGCGGCCACTACGAGGACAAGAGCATCGTCCCGGCCGGCGAACTGGTTCAGAAGATCAAGGCGATCCGCGATGCCTCGACCGACCCCGACCTGGTGATCGTGGCCCGGACCGATGCCATCGCCGTCGAGGGGCTGGAAGGCGCCATCGAGCGCATGCACCGCTACATGGACGCGGGCGCCGACGTCGCCTTCGTCGAGGCGCCGACCAGCGAGGCGCAGATCGAGGAGATTTCGCGCCGCCTGCCCTATCCCAAGCTGATCAACATGTTCTGGGGCGGCAAGACGCCGCTGATGTCGGCGGCGCAGCTGAAGGCGCTGGGCTACAAGATCGTCATCATCCCCAGCGACATGCAGCGCGCGGCGATCCGCGGCATGCAGGACGTGCTGCAGGCGATCAAGGCCGAGGGCCATTCCGCCTCGATGGCCAACCGGATGGTGTCGTTCAAGGACCGCGAGGCGATCATCGGCACCGCCGACTGGATGGAGATCGACCGCCGCTACGCGGCCGAGTGACCAGAACAGAATAAGCAAGAGAGTGCCCGCAGCATGACGAGCCTGGATTCCCTGAAAACCGCCCGCGAGCTGGATGCCGGCGGGCGGCGCTGGCGCTATTTCAGCCTGGCTGCGGCAGAAGCCGCCGGAGCCGGCCCGATTTCGCGCCTGCCCTACAGCCTCAAGGTGCTGCTGGAAAACCTGCTGCGGCATGAGGACGGATCGGCGGTGACGCTGGACGACATCCGCACCGTCGCACGCTGGGCCGAGACCCAGGGCAGCGAGGGCGAGATCGCCTTCCATCCGACGCGCCTGCTGGTGCCGGACGGCGCCGGCATCCCGCTGTTCGCCGACTATGCGGCGATGCGCGACGCCATGCTGCGGCTGGGCGGCGACCCGTCCCAGGTGAACCCGACCATTCCCGTCGACTTCATCATCGACCATTCGGTGATGATCGACGTCGCGGGACGGCCGGATGCGCTGGCCCGGAACATGGCCATCGAGTACGGCCGCAACGGCGAGCGCTACCGCTTCGTCAAATGGGTGCAGAACGCCTTCCGCAACATCCGGGTCATGCCGCCGGGTGCCGGCATCATGCATCAGGTGAACATCGAGCATCTGGCACGCGTGGTGTGGACCGACGATGCGGGCAACGCCTATTTCGACACGCTGCTGGGCGTGGACAGCCACACCCCCATGGTCAATGCCCTGGGCGTTCTGGGCTGGGGCGTCGGCGGCATCGAGGCCGCGGCGGCGGCACTGGGCCAGCCGGTCGGCATGCAGGTGCCGCCGGTCGTCGGCTGCCGGCTGACCGGCAAGCTGCCGGAGGGCGCGACGGCCACCGACCTCGTGCTGACCGTCACCGCAGCGCTGCGCAAGCGCGGCGGCGTGGTCGGCGCCTTCGTCGAGTTCCACGGACCGGCGCTGGACAACCTGACGCTGCCGGAACGCGCGACCCTTGCCAATATGGCGCCGGAATACGGCGCGACGATGGGCTTCTTCCCCATCGACCGGCAGACCGTGGATTACCTCACGCTGACCGGCCGCGACGCCGCGCAGACGTATCTGGTCGAAGCCTATGCCAAGGCGCAGGGGCTGTGGCGCGAGCCGGGCGATGCCGACCCCGTCTACAGCGGCGCCGTCGTCACCGTCGCGCTGGATCAGGTGGTGCCCAGCATCGCCGGGCCGAAGCGGCCGCAGGACCGCATCCCGCTGGCCCAGGCCAAGACCTCGACCGCCAAGGCGCTGGACGAGGCCGCCCCGGCCGACGCGCCGGCCCGACGGGACGGCGTGGCCGTGGCCGGCGCGGACTGGCGCCTGACGCATGGCGACATCGCCATTGCCGCGATCACCAGTTGCACCAACACCTCGAACCCCTGGGTGATGTTCGGCGCCGGACTTCTGGCGCAGAAGGCGGTGGCGCGCGGCCTGACCGCCAAGCCCTGGGTCAAGACCTCGATGGCCCCGGGCTCGCCGGTCGTCGCCGACTATCTGGCCCGCGCCGGGTTGCAGACGGCGCTCGATGCGCTGGGCTTTCATGTCGCGGCCTTCGGCTGCACGACCTGCATGGGCGGCTCGGGCCCGCTGGCCGAACCGGTGGCCGAGGCCATCCGGGCGAACAAGCTGAGCGTCGCCGCCGTCCTGTCCGGCAACCGCAATTTCGAGGGGCGCATCCATCCGCTGGTCCGCCTCAATTACCTGATGTCGCCGCCGCTGGTGGTCGCCTATGCCCTTGCCGGTACGGTCGCCATCGACCTCGCGACCGAGCCGCTGGGCACGGGCAAGGACGGCAAGCCGGTGTTCCTGGCCGATCTGTGGCCGTCCACGCAGGAGATCGCGGCCGCGATCCGCGCCAATCTGGACCCGGCCCTGTTCCGCGCGCGCCAGGAACGCGCCTTCAGCGGCGGACCGGAATGGCAGGCGCTGGAATCGCCGGCCGGCGAGACCTTCGCCTGGTCGCCCGAGAGCACCTATATCCTGCAACCGCCCTTCTTCGACGACACCGATCCGGCCGCCCCCGCGCTGGGCGACGTCTCGGGCGCGCGCATCCTGGCGATGCTGGGCGACAGCGTGACGACCGACCACATATCGCCCACGGGACGCATCGAACCCGACCAGTCGGCGGGCCTGTACCTGATCGGCAAGGGCGTGAAGCCCGCCGACTTCAACTCCTTCTCCACCCGCCGCGTGAACCACGAGGTGATGATGCGCGGCACCTTCGGCAATGTCCGGCTGCGCAACGAGCTGGTGCCGGGGACCGAGGGCGGCTTCACGCGGCACCTGCCGAGCGGCGACACCATGCCGGTGTTCGACGCCGCCATGCGCTATCGCGGCGAAGGCGTGCCGCTGGTGGTGATCGCCGGCCGCGAGTACGGCAGCGGCTCGTCGCGCGACTGGGCGGCCAAGGGCACCTACCTGCTGGGCGTGAAAGCGGCGATCGCGGAAAGCTTCGAGCGCATCCACCGCTCGAACCTGGTCGGGCTGGGCGTGCTGCCGCTGCAATTCCCCGAGGGCGTGACGCGCCGGACCCTGGGGCTGGACGGCAGCGAGACGGTCGCGATCCTCGGCATCGCCGAGGGACTCACCGCGCGCCAGAAGGTCGAGGCCCGCTTCACCCGCACCGACGGCAGCAGCCAGACGGTCATGCTGGACTGCCGGCTGGATACGGCACATGAGGTCGCATACCACGCCAATGGCGGTATCCTGCAATATGTCCTGCGACGGATGTTGAAGGCGGCCTGACGGGCCTGCCTTCGGCCGACGAACACCGACACAGGAGGTCAGACATGTCCAATACCCCGCACACTCTCGCCGAGGAATTCCCGGGCCAGATGGATCGGATCCACGAGCTCAAGACGACGGACCGCCACTTTGCGCGGCTGCTCAGGGAATATGACGAGGTGAACGACCAAATACACGTTGCCGAGACGAACGTGGCGCCGGTCGAGCAACTGGCGGAGGTCGAGCTTCGCAAGCGGCGCCTTCAGCTGAAGGACGCGATCGCCAAGGCGCTCGCCGGCTGAACCGCGATGCGGCGGCACCTCGCCGCGACAGACCTTGAGGTGCCGCCGACCGACCTGACGAACGCCCGGAGTTGCGAGACCGCGCGATGAGCCGACAGACGCCCAACGCACCGGCGGCGCCGGGCGACCAGTGGAAATCGCAGGCCGGTTTCATCCTGGCGACTGTCGGCTCGGCGGCCGGCGTCGGGAATGTCTGGCGGTTCTCGTATGTCGCCGGCGAGAATGGCGGCGGGACATTCCTGCTCCTCTACATCCTGAGCGTCCTGCTGATCGGGTTCCCGCTCATCCTCGCCGAAACCGGCATCGGGCGTGCACTGCGCTACGATTCGTCGCCGCAGACGCAGCGCCTGACAGCGCTGTGGCACTGGCGCGGCTTCCGGTTGCTGGCCGTGCTGACGGCACTGGCGATCCTGTCCTTCTATGCCGTGATCGCCGGATGGTCCCTCCGCTACTTCGTGGGCGCCCTCGACGGCTCGCTGCTCGCCATCGCCGCGACCGGTCATGGCGAGTTCTTCGCCGCCTTCATCGCCGATCCCGCACAGCCGGTTATCTGGCAGGGCGCGATGATGCTTGCGACAACGGTCATCGTGATGCGCGGCGTGCAGCGCGGCATCGAACTGGCGAACCGAATCCTCATGCCGGCCCTGTTCGCGGCGGTCGTGCTGCTCGCGCTGTACGGGGTGACGCAGACCGGCGCCAGCGGCGGGCTGCGGTTTCTGTTCGCGCCCGACTGGAGCGTGCTGGGCGAGCCGCAGGTGTATCTGGCGGCGATGGGCCAGGCCTTCTTCTCGCTGGGCGTGGGCATGGCGATCTTCGTGACCTATGGCCGGTACATGTCCGAAGGGCAGAGCGTGCCGCTGGCCGCTGGCGCGGTCGTGCTGGGCGACACGCTGGTCGCCCTGTTCGCCGGCATCGCGATCTTCACCACCGTCTTCGCCTATGGCACCGATCCGGCGGCCGGCCCGCAACTGGCCTTCATCACGCTGCCCCACATCTTCCTGGCCCTGCCGGGCGGACAGGGGCTGGCGGCGCTGTTCTTCGGACTCCTGGTCGCCGGGGCCCTGACGTCGATGATCTCGCTGCTCGAGGTCCCTGTCGCCTGGCTCATCGAACACACCGGCTGGTCGCGGCGGTCCGCCGCGATCGCGCTGGGCCTGCTGATCTTCCTCCTCGGAATCCCGTCGGCACTGGGCTTCGGCGCGCTGTCTGGCATCCGCCTGAGCGGCCTCGGTATCCTCGATGCCATCGACTTCGTCGCGTCCAACATCATGCTGCCCGTGGGCGGCCTGATGCTGCTGACGGTCGTGGGCTGGCGCTGGGGCCGGGCGCCGGCACTGGCCGCAGCCGGCTTCGACCGGAGCGTCTGGGGTGCAGCCTGGTTTCTGCTCGTACGCTGGGTGACCCCCGCCCTGACGGCCATCATTCTCCTGCGCGAACTGATACGGCTCTAGGGCCGGATTGCGGCGGAAAGTCGCGGCCTCCAGCGTCGCAGGAATAGGCGGCGAGACGGCGCGTAGTTCCCGTGGGGACGCCACGATGCAGACGGCGCCTCCGCCCGACACGCAAGCCAGGAGCGTCGCATAGTGACTCCCCAGATCTTCGTGCCGATCCACACCTATCCCGACGGCAACAGCGAACGGCTGGGCCACCACGCCGCCGCCGTTGCGAGGCATCTCCACGGCGAGGTGCGGGCGCTGGTGCTGAATGGCGATTTCCCGCGCGTCTCAAGCGCGCTCGGCAACATACTCATCGATGTGCCGGCGATGATTGCGGAAGCGAAGGCCAAGTGTCAGGAACGAGGCGCCACCTTGGTGCGGGCCATGGAATCCGTGATGGCGTCGCACGGCATCGCGTTCAGCGCGGCCGAAGCCGAATGCCTTCCCGCGCTGGTCGGCGACACGATCAGCTACAACGCCCGCTACTACGACCTGACCTTGATCGGCCTGCGGACGGACGACGCCACGCTGCGCGCGTCCGCCGAAGCCGCGGTGTTCTGCTCGGGACGTCCCACGCTGCTGGTCCCCGAGGAGGCGCCAGTGGCCTCGATCGGGCACGTCATGCTCGCCTGGGACGGAAGCCGCGTGGCCGCCCGGGCGGTGGCGGACGCCAGGGAATTCCTCGCCCGGGCCCGATCGGTGACCATCGCCTCCGTGGTCGACGAGAAGGAATTGCCCGACTCGTCGGGATTGAGCCGGCTGGCGGATCATCTGTCACGGCACGAGCTTCGGGCCGAGGTCGTCCGGCTGGAGAGCCGCGGCCGCCCGATTGCGGAAACGCTGCAGGGCGCCGCCCGCGAGCGGGGCGCGGGCCTGCTGGTCATGGGCGGGTTCGGCCACTCGCGGATGCGCGACTTCGTGCTGGGCGGCGCGACCCAGGGCGTGCTGGCCTCGCTGAAAATGCCGGTGATGCTGTCCCATTAGCGCCGGGGATCAGTTCATCTCCTGCATCTGCAGTTCGAACTGCCGCTCGCCGATATTGCAGGGCGGGCGCGGGTCCGTCGCCGCGAGCCAGAGGCGCGGCAGATCCGCAGCCGCCCGCTGTTCCGCCGGCGCCGGCTGACGGTCCGCGATCTCAAGGATCAGCTTGCGGCGGACGGCGCGGGCGAAGTCGGCGAAGCCGTTGGCGACGATGATGAATGCGCCGGGCCCGCCGATCACGCAGTCCTGATAGTACCAGTCGAGATGCGCGATGGGCGGAATGCGGCCCCAGCGGCTGAGCCGGCCGTTGATGATCGGCAGGCCGTTCACCACAACGCCCGCAGCCACGGCTGCGTCGCGCGCCTGGGGCGCCAGGCGGCCGGAATTGTTCGGGCCGTCGCCGGAGATGTCGATGACCCGGCGGGTCCCTTCGTATTCGTTGGTCTCGAACATCGGCAGGGCGAAATCGATGGCGCCGCTGATCGACGTCCAATGCGCCGTGGCCGACGGCGCGGCGGCGATGGCGGCCGCAAAGCCGCGGGCACTCTCGGCATCGCTGACCACCGTCCAGCCGACGACCACGCGCTGGGTGTTCTGGCCGGCCCATTCGATATAGGTCATCGCGACCCGGCCGGTGATTCCGGACTGGATGGCGGCGACCACCTCCGGGTGCACCAGCGCCGCGACATAGCCGTGGCGCTGAAGCTGGGCTTCCTCTTCGTCGACGCTGCCCGAGATGTCGATGGCGAGGACCAGTTCCAGATCGACCGGAACGCTGGCGGCCGCGGCGGCTGGCAGCAGATCGGAAG
>JBFWNZ010000072.1:0-13336 GCA_050250795.1 Alphaproteobacteria bacterium
GCCGGCGTCCGCAACCATCGCCGGGCTGATGTCGCCGGTATAGGCCCCTTTCGGTTCGTAATGGCAGTCCTGCGCGCCGAGCCCGACCGGCGTTCCCGCGACGATCGCCGCCACCTCGGCCAGCGCCGTAAAGGGCGGGCAGACCAGCAGTTCGGCCGACAGTCCCGGCGCGCCGTCGCGAACCGCCGCGGCCAGCGCCCGCGCCTCGCCGGACAGGCCATTCATCTTCCAGTTCCCCGCGATCAACGGACGGCGGCCAGCCTGAGTCATCGGCGCTCTCCACTCGGTCTGCATGAAATGACGCTGTTGTTTCGCATGACGGCCGCGAAATCCGCAACCGTCCCGCGGCAGGCCGGCATGCGCGCGCCGCGGCCAAATGGCTGTTGCGGGCGGCGGGACCGCGCCCGTAAGATGCGCCCCCCGCGGCCTCCCGGACGTCGGCACCTGTTGGGTTGTGCCTCGATCCGCTTCCGCAAACGATCAGAGCGAACGACATGCTGCAGACCCTCCGAAGTTCGGTCGGATCGATCGTCATCAAGGTCTTGTTCGCTTTGCTCGTCCTCAGCTTCGGCGTCTGGGGCATCGGCGACACCTTCTTCTTCGGCTTCTCCGACAGAAGTGCCGCCAGCGTCGGCGACCGCGAGATTTCCCTTGAGGAGGTCGACACGGCCTTCCGCCGCGAGGTCGCGCGGTTGCGGCCGCTCAACATCGACGCCCAGCGCGCACGCCAGATGGGCGTCCTGGATCAGGTCGTGACCACGCTTGTCGGCCGCGCGCTGCTTGCGGAGGAAACCGACCGCCTCGGGCTCGATATCAGCGACGGGACCATCGCCGATGCCATCCGCAAGGATCCCGGCTTCCGCAACGAACTCGGTCAGTTCGACCGCAATCGCTTCGCTCAGGCCCTTGCGGCGGCCGGATATACCGAGGCCGCCTATGTGGATGGCCTGCGCCGCGACCTGACGCGCGACCAGCTCGTGCTGTCGGTGACGCCGGGCCGTGCCGTTCCCGACGCGCCGGCACAGGCCCTGTTCCGCTGGCGCCAGGAACGGCGTGCCGCCGATGCTATCCGGCTGGCCGACGACCCCAATCAGGACGTGGGCACGCCGGACGACGCGACCGTTACCAAGGTCTATCAGGAGCAGTCGGCCCAGTTCACCGCGCCCGAATACCGGGCCGTCACCTATGTGCATCTGCAGCCCGGCGATTTCGCCGGCGATGTCCAGGTGCCGGAAGACCGCCTGCGCGAGACCTATCAAAGCCGGATCGAGGACTTCACGAAGCAGGAACGGCGCGCCGTCCAGCAGTTGCTGTTCCCGTCGCAGCAGGCTGCCGCCGCCGCACGGCAGGCAATCGACGCCGGCAAGTCCTTCGCGGACATTCCGGCGGCCCTGCCCGATGCGTCCGCACAGTTTACCGATTTCGGGACGGTGGCCGCGGGCGACCTGCCGATCCAGGCGTTGTCCGATGCCGCCTTCGCGTTGCCGGAAGGTCATGTCTCGGCGCCGGTGCAAAGCCCCTTCGGCTGGCATCTGCTGCGGGTCGAACGCATCGAACCCGGCGAGGTCCAGTCCTTCGAGGCCGTGCGCGACAGGATCGTTCAGGAGATGACGCAGGAACTGGCGACGGACGCGCTGCTCCAGGCCATCGACAAGTTCGAAGACGCCCTGGGCGGCGGCGTCACGCTCGAAGAGGCCGCCGCGTCCATGAACTTCCCTCTGCGCAAGGTGGCGGCGGTGGACCGAAGCGGCCATGACGCGGATGGCACGGCGATCGAAGGATTGCCGGCGGCGCCATTCCTGGAAACCGTCGCCGGCGCGCAGCCGGGCGCGGCGGGTCTGGTCACGGAAACCGATCTGGGCACCTACTTCGTTCTGCGCGTCGATTCCGTGACGCCCTCGGCACTGCGGCCGTTGGACAGCGTCCGCGATCGGGTCGTCAAGACCTGGGCGGCGGAGCAGCGCCGGAAGGCCACGCAGCAGCGCGCCGAGGCGCTGCGCGACCGCGTTTCGCAGCCCGATGCCGATATTGCGGCCGCGGCCAGTGCCGCCGGCGCCACGGTAGAGGAGACTCCCGCGATCACCCGCGACGGCGCGGGCATGCCGGACTGGATGCCGCGCGAGTTCGCGTCGGCCCTGTTCGGTCTTGCCAAGCCCGGCGATGCAACCGCGGTGGAAACCGAGAACGGCTATGCCGTGCTGCGGCTGCGGACGGTCGCACCCGCCGATCCGGCTGCGGACAAGGAAGCCTATGAGCGTTTCCGCGACCAGCAGGCACAGGCCTTTGCCCAGGACATGCGGACGCAATACGGCCTCGCGCTCCAGAAGATGCATGGCGTCACCATCAACGATGCGGCCATAGACCGCCTGTACGATGCCGGTTCCACCCAGTAGAGACGAAGCGGCGTTCGCCGCGATCTACGATGCCGGTCAGGCGCAGATCGTCTGGACGACGCTGGTCGCCGATCTTGAGACGCCGGTTTCGGCGCTCCTCAAGCTTGCCGCCGGCCGCCCCAACAGCTTCCTGCTGGAATCGGTCGAGGGCGGCGCCGTGCGCGGCCGCTATTCGCTGGTCGGCCTGCGACCGGACCTGATCTGGCGCTGCGCCGGCGACACGGCCTGGATCAACCGCACCCCCGAGGACGCGCCCGACCGGTTCGTGCAGGAACCCGACGGGGCGCTCGCATCCCTGCGGCGGCTGATGGCGGAATCCGCCATCGATCTGCCGGACGGCCTGCCGCCGATGGCGGCCGGGCTGGTCGGTTATATGGGCTACGACATGGTGCGGCTCATGGAGCGCCTGCCCGACCGGAACCCCGATGTGCTGGGCGTTCCCGACGGCATGTTCGTGCGGCCGACGGTGATCGCCGTGTTCGACAGCGTCGAGGACACGGTCACGGTGGTGACGCCGGTCCGCCCCGCCGCGGGCGTCGACGCGGCGCAGGCCTACCGCGCCGCGCAGGACCGGCTTCAGCGGGTGGTCGACGATCTCGACCGGGTCATTCCCCACGAGGCGGTCTCCGCACCGGACTCCCAGGAACCGCCCGTGCCCCAGTCGAACATGTCGCGCGAGCAGTTCCACGACATGGTCCGGCGGGCCAAGGACTACATCTTTGCCGGCGACGCCTTTCAGGTGGTCGTCAGCCAGCGCTTCGAGATTCCCTTCGCGCTGCCGCCGCTGTCGCTCTATCGCGCCCTGCGGCGGCTGAACCCCTCGCCCTTCCTGTTCTTCCTCGATTTCGGAAGCTTTGCCATCGTCGGCTCAAGCCCGGAGATCCTGGTGCGGCTGCGCGACGGAACGGTCAGCATCCGCCCGGTCGCCGGCACGCGCCCCCGCGGCAAGGATGCGGCCGAGGATGCCGCCCTGGCGACGGAACTGCTGGCCGACCCCAAGGAACGCGCCGAGCACCTCATGCTGCTCGATCTCGGCCGCAACGATGTCGGCCGCGTGGCCAAGGTCGGCTCGGTGCGGGTGAAGGAGCAGTTCGTCATCGAACGCTACAGCCATGTGATGCACATCGTCAGCCATGTGGATGGCGAGATCGACCCGCGCTTCGATGCCCTCTCCGCCCTTATGGCGGGCTTCCCGGCCGGCACGGTCTCCGGCGCGCCCAAGGTGCGTGCGATGGAGATCATCGAGGAACTGGAGCCGCAGCGCCGCGGCATCTATGCCGGCTGCAT
Source organism: Alphaproteobacteria bacterium (assembly GCA_050250795.1). Taxonomy (GTDB): domain Bacteria; phylum Pseudomonadota; class Alphaproteobacteria; order UBA8366; family UBA8366; genus JBFWNZ01. The sequence continues at coordinate 3,681 of JBFWNZ010000072.1, forward strand.
CGGCTATTTCGGCGCGAATGGCGACATGGATACCTGCATCGCCCTGCGCACGGCGGTCGTGAAGGACGGCAAGATCTACGTCCAGGCCGGCGGCGGCGTGGTCGCCGACAGCGACCCCGAGGGCGAGTGCCAGGAAAGCTGGAACAAGGCCCGCGCCGTCATGCGCGCGGCAGAGGAAGCCGTCCGCTACGCCACGCGCGGCAACACGCGGCGCTGAGCCTCAACCGGCCCCGGCGACCCTCCGGCGCACGACGGCGCTGACCGGCACCAGCTGAAAGCCGCGCTGGCGGACATCCGCGATCCAGCGCTGCAGCACCGCCAGCGTCTGTTCATGCGGATGGCAGATGCCGATGGCATAGCCGTGCTTCGTCGCCGTCCGTTCCAGTTCGGCAAGCTGGGTCTCGATGGCCGGCGCTTCCAGCACATTGTCGAGGAACACGTCCCGGCCCGCATTCGGCAGGCCCATGGCCCGCGCCAGCGACACCCCCAAGGATTGCGGGCTCGTCCGCGAGTCCAGGAACAGCAGCCCCCGGCTCTGCACCGCCTGCAGCACCTTGCGCATGCCCGGCTCCCAGGCCGTGAACCGGCTGCCCATATGGTTGTTCAGGCCGACATAGCCGTCGAACTGCGACAGGTTCCATTCGATCCGGCGTTCGAGCTCCGCCGGTTCCAGGGTGGTGAGCAACGCGTTCTGACCCGGATTGGCCTCCGGATCGCTCGGCTCCATCGGCAGATGGACCAGCAGTTCGTGCCCCCGCTCCCGCGCCCGCCTGGCATGCTCGCGCAGATGGTTGCCATAGGGGATGAAGGCGAGCGTCAGCGGCGCCGGCAGGCCGACCGCCTCACGCGTATGCACCTGGTCGAGCCCCAGATCGTCGATCACGATGGCGATCATCGGCCGCCCCGGGACCAGCGCGACCTTGGCGGCATTCTGCTCCCAGGGTTGGCGCCCGCTCGGCAGCGCCGCGAGCTGTCCGGCCGGAGGCGCTGCCGCGCCCTCGGCAACAGGAGGCGTCGCGGTCGCAACGGATGACGGCGGAGCCTGACCGATAAGTGCTTCCGGCGAAACCGCCTCGGGATCGGCCGCCACCGGCGCCTCGTCATAGACGGCCGCCGGGGTCTCGGGTGCGCGATAGGCGCGCACCGGAACCTCATAGCCGGTCGCCACATCGGGTTCGGGCAGGCTGGCCCGCGCCGGGACCCTCTTGTCTTCCCCGCGCTCGCCGACCTTCACGCCGATCAACGCACCGGCCGCGAAGATCGCCACGGCCGCAGCGGTTCCCAGGATCGCCCGCGCCGGCACGTACTGCCGCCAGTTCTGCGGCGCCTTCTGCCGGCGTGCGGCCGGCTTGCGAGGCGCGGGCTTCTCGGACACGGAGCGTTTGGCCCCATGGCCGCGGAACTTCGACATCTAGGCATCCCATGCAAGAGTGAACGCAATATAGAGGGCCGTTGGGCCGCCGCCAACGCAACTCGGCTCCGCATTGCCGGCCCCCTCCCGAGGGGCTTGCTTCCGTCCCTGCCCGTTCCCTGCTATAAGCAGCCTTCCACGCGCGCGAGCATTGTCGGCAAATCGGTCAAATATTTGACGCTGTTGATGAAATGTATCTCCTGATCGATAACTACGACAGCTTCACCTACAACCTGTATCACTTCCTGGGTGAACTGGGCGCGACGGTCGAGGTGCGCCGGAACGATGCCCTGACCGTCGACGACGCGATGGCGATGAAGGCGGAAGGGATCATCATCTCGCCCGGCCCCTGCACGCCCAACGAAGCCGGCATCAGCCTGGATCTGGTCCGTGCCTGCGCCGAACGCAGCATGCCGCTTCTCGGCGTCTGCCTCGGCCATCAATCCATCGGGCAGGCCTTCGGCGGCGAGGTGCTGCGGGCGCCGTCGCCGATGCACGGCAAGGTCAGCCGCATCCACCACGCGGGAACCGACATCTTCGCGGACATGCCCGACCCGTTCCAGGCGACCCGCTACCACTCGCTGATCGTGGATCGCGGCACCATGCCGAACTGCCTCACCGTGACGGCCGAGACCGAGGACGGTCTGGTCATGGGCGTCGCGCATTGCGACCTGCCGATCTACGGCGTCCAGTTCCATCCCGAGAGCATCGCGACCGAGGACGGCCGCCGCCTGCTGGGAAATTTCCTCAAGCTGTCGAAGGGCTGAGCCTGTGACCGACCCCAAGCCCGACCTGAAAAGCCTCATCGCCAAGGTCGCCGAGCGCGCCGACCTCGCCGAGGCCGAGGCCGAGCGGGCCTTCGACGTGATGATGTCCGGCGAGGCGTCGCCGGCCCAGATCGGCGCCTTTCTGATGGGGCTGCGCGTCAAGGGCGAGACGGTCGGCGAGATCACCGGCGCCGCCCGCGCCATGCGCGGCAAGATGACCACGATTTCGGCACCTGACGGTGCGATGGACGTGGTCGGCACCGGCGGCGACGGCGCCGGCACATACAATGTCAGCACGGCCGCCGCCATCGTCGTGGCCGGCTGCGGCGTGCCGGTCGCCAAGCACGGCAACCGGGCCTTTTCCTCGAAATCCGGGGCCGCCGACGTGCTGGCGGCGCTCGGCCTCGATCTTCAGGCCGAGCCCGCGCGCGTCGAACAGGCGGTGCGGACGGCCGGCATCGGCTTTCTGATGGCACCGATCTATCACAGCGCGATGCGGCATGTCGGCCCGACCCGGGCCGAACTCGGCATCCGCACGGTGTTCAACATCCTGGGACCGCTGTGCAATCCCGCCGGCGTCCGGCGGCTCATGGTCGGCACCTTCGATGTCCGCTGGACCGAGCCGATGGCCCAGGTTCTGGGCAATCTGGGCGCGGAACGCGCCTGGGTCGTCCACGGGCATGGCGGCCTGGACGAGATGACGACCACCGGCCCGACGGAAGTTGCGGAACTGCGCGACGGCAAGGTGCGCCGGTTCACGGTGACGCCGGAGGATGCGGGCCTGCCCCGCACCACGATGGAGCATCTGCGCGGCGGCGACCCGAAATACAACGCCGACGCCATCCGCGCCCTGCTCGGGGGCAAGCGGACCCCTTACCGGGACATCGTGCTGCTGAACGCGGGCGCCGCGCTGGTCGTGGCGGGACAGGCCGCGGATCTGCGCGACGGCGTCGCCCGCGCTGCCGTCTCCATCGACGAGGGCAAGGCGGCCGCCGCCCTGGCGAAGCTGGTCGAGACCGTCGGCGCGGTGCCGGCATGAGCGACGTCCTGGACCGCATCTGCGCCCGCAAGCGCGAGCATGTCGCGGCCCGGCGGGCCGCCGTCTCCGAGGCGGAGATCCAGCGCCGCGCCGCCGCCGCCGGCCCCGTGCGCGGCTTTGCCGCCCGGATCGGCGACCGTCTCGACGCGGGCCGTTACGCGCTGATCGGCGAGATCAAGAAGGCGTCGCCCAGCAAGGGGCTGATCCGCGCCGATTTCGATCCGGCCGTCCTGGCGCGGGCCTATGAATCGGGCGGCGCCGCTTGCATTTCCGTACTCACGGACATGCCGTATTTCCAGGGGCATGACGACTATCTCGCGGCGGCGCGCGGCGCCTGCGCGCTGCCCGTCCTGCGCAAGGACTTCATGCTTGAGCCCTACCAGGTGTACGAGGCGCGCGCCATCGGCGCCGATGCGATCCTCCTCATCATGGCGGCGCTGCCCGACGACATGGCGGCAACGCTCTGCACGCTTGCCGGGTCGCTTGGCCTCGACGTGCTGGTCGAGGTCCATGACGCGGCGGAGATGGACCGCGCCCTGCGGCTCGACGCCCGCCTCATCGGCATCAACAACCGGAACCTGAAGACGCTGAGCGTGGATATCGGCATCGCCGAGCAGCTTGCGCCGCGGGTTCCCGCCGACCGCATCGTCGTCGCCGAAAGCGGCCTGTCGAGCCGTGCGGATCTGGATCGGATGGCCGCCGCCGGTGCGCGCTGCTTCCTGATCGGCGAATCGCTGATGCGCCGCCCGGATGTGACGGCGGCGACGCGCGCGCTGCTGCAACCCGGCGGCGATGCGCTTCAGGCGACGGCCTGAGGCCCCTGCCCCATGTCGCGACTGACCCATTTCGACGAGCGCGGCAATGCCGTCATGGTCGATGTGACCGACAAGGCCGCGACCGAGCGCACCGCAACGGCGAAGGGCCGCGTGCTGATGCAGCCCGAGACCCTGGCGCTGATCCGCGACGGCGGGGTCGCCAAGGGCGATGTCCTCTCCGTCGCCCGCCTTGCCGGGATCATGGGCGCCAAGCGCACGCCGGACCTCATCCCGCTCTGCCATCCGCTGGCGCTCACCTCCGTCAGCGTGGAACTGACGCTGGCCGAGGACGCCCCCGCGGTGGAGATCGCGGCGACCTGCCGCCTGTCGGGCAAGACCGGCGTGGAGATGGAGGCGCTGACCGCGGTCAGCGTGGCCGCCCTGACCGTCTACGACATGTGCAAGGCCGTCGACCGCGGCATGCAGATCACCGATATCCGCCTCGTCCACAAGGCGGGCGGCAAGTCCGGCACCTGGCAGGCCGGCTGATGCTGTCCGTCGCCGAGGCCCGCCGCCGCATCCTCGACGCGATGCCCCTGCTTCCCGCCGAACAGGTGGGCCTTCTCGACGGTCTCGGCCGGGTGCTGGCCGAGGACCTCGAATCGCGACGCGCGCAGCCGCCGATGGCTGTCTCGGCAATGGACGGCTATGCCGTCCGGGCCGCCGATGTCGCCACGGTGCCCGTGCAACTGCGCATCGTCGGCGAGGTGCCGGCGGGAAGCAGCCATGACGGCACGGTGGGTGCGGGCGAAGCGGTCCGCATCTTCACCGGCGCGCCGGTTCCCGACGGCGCCGACGCCATCGTCATCCAGGAGGACACGGACCGCGACGGTGACCGGGTGACCGTCAAGGAGGCCGCCCCCCTGGGCCAATTCGTGCGCCCGAAGGGCCTGGATTTCTCCGCCGGGGACGTGCTGCTGCGCGCCGGACGGGTGCTGACGGCCCGCGACGTCGGGCTGGCCGCCGCCATGAACCGGGCCTGGCTGATGGTGCGACGGCGGCCGCGGGTGGCGATCCTCGCCACCGGCGACGAGATCGTCATGCCGGGCGATCCGGTCGGCCCCAACCAGATCGTGAGTTCCAACGGGCTGGCGCTGGCCGCGACGGTCCGCGCGCTCGGCGGCGAGCCGGTTCTGCTCGGCATCGCGCCCGACGACCGCGAGGCGCTGGGCGCCATGGCGGACGGGGCCCGCGGTGCCGATCTGCTGCTGACCACCGGCGGCGCATCGGTCGGCGACCACGATCTCGTGCAGAGCGTGCTGGGCGAGCGCGGCCTCGACGTCGATTTCTGGCGCATCGCCATGCGGCCGGGCAAGCCGCTGATGTTCGGGCAGATCGGCGGCGTGCCGATGCTGGGCCTGCCCGGCAACCCGGTCTCGACGCTCGTCTGCGCGATGCTGTTCGTCTATCCGGCGCTGGCGCGGATGGCCGGATCGACCGACGACCTGCCCGTGCTGCGCAGCGCCCGCCTCGCCGTGCCGCTGCCGGCGAACGACCGGCGCGAGGACTATCTGCGCGCCACGATGGTCGTCGGGGATGACGGGCGCTGCACCGTGACGCCATTCCGGAAGCAGGACAGTTCGATGATGGCCCCCTTGGCCAGGGCGGGCTGCCTCGTGCTTCGCCCGCCGCATGCGCCCGCTGCATCGGAGGGCGATACGGTGGCATGTATCCCGCTGCCCGAAGGCGTCCTGCGCCCCTGATATCGTCCAGAATTGCCTTGACGCAAGGCTGGAACCAAAATAGAACGAAAATCCGGTTTACGTTTTGTTCGGCTTCGGGTCGGACAGCACGCAGGTAAATCGCCTTGGGTCGGCGGCAACGGGGAATGACGCAATGCTTACCCGCAAGCAGTACGAACTGTTGATGTATATCCACGAATGCCTGAAGGAGAACGGCGTTCCGCCCTCCTTCGACGAGATGAAGGAAGCGCTCGACCTGCGCTCCAAGTCGGGCATTCACCGGCTGATCACGGGCCTGGAGGAGCGCGGCTTCATCCGCCGGCTGCCGCATCGCGCACGCGCGGTGGAAATCGTCCGCCTTCCCGACAATCTGGAAGCCGACGCCGGGCGCCCCGCCACGCGGTTCGCACCGACCGTCATCCGCAACGATGCAGCACCACCCATGCGCGGCGCCAAGCCGGCGACGCTCGGCCAGATGGCCCAGCTTCCGCTTTACGGCCGGATCGCGGCCGGCACGCCGATCGAGGCGCTGCGCGACGAGTCGGCGCTGGTCGACGTCCCGGCGAACCTGCTGGGCGGCGGCGACCACTACGCGCTCGAAGTCGAGGGCGATTCGATGATCGAAGCCGGGATTTACGACGGCGACACCGTCGTCATCCAGCGCTGCAGTTCGGCCGAGAACGGGGTGATCGTGGTGGCGCTGATCGACGGTGCCGAGGTCACGCTCAAGCGTCTGCGGCGCAAGGGCGATTCGATTGCCCTCGAACCCGCGAACAAGCGCTACGAGACGCGCATCTTCGGGCCGGACCGGGTCGCGGTTCAGGGGCGTCTGGTCGGGCTGATCCGCCGCTACTGACCTTCGCCCTCCTCCGCATCCTCGCGGTCTTCGGAGCGGCCGCGCTGGGCGGGCGCGGTCCATGGCCAGTCGCCGGCGCGCGCGCGGACGGTCTCGACCGACAGATCGTCGAGCCGCACGGCGTGGGCGCCGTTGCGCCACAGATCGAAGCGGTCGATCAGCAGATGCGCCGAGGGGCACGGGGTCCGTACCGGCTCCGTCGAGATCGCCGCATCGGCGGCGGAACAGTCGTCGGCGAGTGCATCGGGCGTGAAGGCCACGGCGATTCTGCGTCCCTTGTGCTGCAGCACGCAGCCGAGGGAATCGCAGGCCGCGACCGTCGGGTCGAGCGAACTCCAGGCCCGGATATCCGTCAGCCCCAGTTCCCGCATCCAGATTTCGGCGGCGTAGCGCTCCGCCCGAAGGGTCGAGACGGCCAGCGTCCGTTCATCCAGCCGCAGGCCGATCAGCTTTCCCGATCCCGCGATCAGGATGTCCGGCCGCGGGACCGCGGCGAGCGAGAGAATGCCCAGCGCCAGCCCCCCAATCCCCCAATAGCGCCAGCGCCGCCGCCATAGGCACAGCCACAGCCCGCCCAGCGTGGCGGCGACGATCCCCCAGCCGGGAATCAGCGGCAGCTGCGTCGACGCACCGGGCCAGCCGGCCACGGTCCGCGCGGCCCAGAGCACCGCATCCACGCCCCAGCCCATCGGCACGAGGCCGACCGCCTCCAGTCCCAAGGGCATCAGCAGGCTGCCCAGTACCGCCCAGGGCATGATCCAGACGGCGCAGAGCGGCACCGCAATCAGGTTGGCCACGACGCTGTAATGGGCGAGTTCGCCGAAATGATGGAGGCCGTAGAGGCTGGTGGCCGCGCCTGCGACGAGCGTCGTCAGCCCGACTCCGGCGAGATAGAGCGCACCGCGCCGCCACCAGGACAACCCTGCCCCGACACCGAACAGATGACGCAGGCGCACACCCTCATAGAGGGCCACCAGCGCGACCACCGCGGCAAAGGACATCTGAAAGCTCGGCCCCAGAAGGCTTTCGGGCGACAGGCAGAGAACGATCATCGCCGCCCAGGCGACCAGCCGCATCGAGATCGCCTCCCGGTCGAGCAGGACGGCGGTCAGGACCAGCATCGTCATCATGAATGAGCGCTGCGTCGGCACCGTGGCCCCGGACAGCGCGAGATAGAGGGCCGCACCCAGCATGGCCGCCGCCGCCGCGTATTTCTTGATCGGACGGCGCAAGGCCAGCCCCTCGAACAGGGCGAGGAATGCTCGGACGGTAAAGAAGATGGTCCCCGCCACAAGCCCCATATGCAGCCCTGAGATGGACAACAGATGTGCGAGCCCGGAAATCCGGATGGCGTCCATCGTCGCCGGCGCGATGGCGCTGCGCTCGCCGACGATCAGGGCAACGGCCACGGCGCCGACATCGCCCGGCAGGACGGCCCGGATGCGCGCCCCGATGGCGCGGCGCAGCGCCGCGAGGCCCGTTGCGGCCTCGTCGCGAAATCCTCCCGATGGATCGGCCGCGAGCGCGCGCGGCTTGCCCAGCGCGAACCCAACCCCGCCGATGCCCGCGAACCAGGCCTGCATCCGGAAATCGTAGGCCCCCGGCGCGGACGGCTCCGGCGGCGGGTCGAGGCGCGCGAGCACGGCGATGCGCATGCCGATCTCCGCCTCGCTTCCCCGATGCAGCCGCAGCCGGACCCTTTCCGGCGTTCCCTCTGCCGGCAGGCCGGAAATCTCCACCCGGTCCAGCAGGATGCGCGGCCCCGTCGTCAGATCCTCGATGGCAACGATCCGGCCCGTAACCGTCGCGGGCCCGACCGCCCGCGCCAGGATCGGCGCCGTCACGACGGCGGTGCGGATATCCGCGGCCAGGAACCCGCCGGCCAGCAGGACCGCTGCAAGGATGGCGGACAATGCCGCATGCCGGCGACGGGCCAGCAGCAAAAAAGCAGCCAGCGCGATGCCGAAGCAGAGCGGAGCGGCCCAATGCGGCGGCTGCGCGGGCAGCCCGAAATAGACGGCGATACCCGCCCCGAACAGGACCGGCGACCAGAGCGGCCATCGATCCCGTTCCGCCGCCAGCGCCGCGCCGAAGCGCCGGACCGGCGCGCCCGCACCGCGTAGAAGGCGCCGCGACGGAACCGTCATCTGCGCCGCATCAACCGCCATTCAACGCCATCATCTGCCGAGTCTCCGCCGGGGCAAGTGTACCGCCCCGCCATGCCGCTGTCCCTCGCGCCGCAGAGGGGATGATTCGCCGGGGCGGCCCCGTTATGATGCGCGCCCCGCTGCCCGGCGCCCCAATATCCAAGCGAGCCCCATGTCCGTCGTCACCCGCTTCCCGCCCTCTCCCACCGGCTACCTGCATATCGGCAGCGCCCGCACCGCCCTGTTCAACTGGCTGTTCGCCCGCCATCACGGCGGCCGGTTCCGGCTGCGTATCGAGGATACCGACCGTGCCCGCTCCACCCAGGACGCGGTCGACGCGATCGTCAAGGGCCTCGAATGGCTGGAACTGGACTGGGACGGCGAAATCGTGTTCCAGAGCCGCAATGCCGGCCGGCATGCCGCCGTCGCGCAGGAACTGCTGGATCGCGGCCGGGCCTATTACTGCTATGCATCGCCCGAGGAACTGGCGGAGATGCGCGCCGCGGCCAAGGCCGCCGGCAGCCCGGTCCTGTACGACCGCCGCTGGCGCGACCGCAATCCGTCCGAGGCGCCCGAAGGCGTCCGTCCGGTCGTCCGCATCAAGATGCCGCTGGACGGCGAGACCGTGATCGACGACCTCGTCCAGGGCCCGGTCCGCGTCGACAACGCGCAACTGGACGATTTCGTGTTGCTGCGTGCCGATGGAACCCCGACCTACATGCTGTCGGTCGTCGTCGACGACCACGACATGGGCATGACCCATGTGATCCGCGGCGACGATCATCTGAACAACGCCTTTCGCCAATACCACCTGTTCAAGGCGATGGACTGGCCGGTTCCGGCCTTCGCCCATATCCCGCTCATCCACGGCGCCGATGGGCAGAAGCTGTCCAAACGGCATGGCGCGGTGGGTGTGGAAGCATACCGGGAGATGGGATA
>JBFWNZ010000073.1:0-13247 GCA_050250795.1 Alphaproteobacteria bacterium
GCGGCACGAAGGAGTAGGTCAGGCGCACCTGCAGCTCGTCGCCATCGTTGACCTGGCGCTAGATCGCATAGGACGGCGAGTTCCAGACATCGTAGCGGTCGAAGTCGGTCCGCTTTCCGGCCATGACGGAATAGCCGCTGCCGCCGATGCAGAAGTTCACCTCGGTGGCGTTATGCCGGAAGGGCGCGCTTTCCTCGCCGGGTTTGAGCACGCTGAGCTTGACCTGGATGCCCGGTGCCAAGCCCAGCCCCGGTTCGGACGCCTTCGGATGGACGATCAGCGATTCGCGACGACCGTTGAGCGGGCGCGGCAGGGCTGCCAGCCGCTGCGCCTCGGCCTCGATCATCTCCTTGCTGATGATGATCGGCTCCCAGAAATCGATGGGCTTCTCCAGGGCGATGCCGGAGAGAGACTTGAAATAGGTCATGGCACTCCTCCCGTTCGCTATTTTTCTTAGAATTCTAAGGAAATGAGGCGGGCGCTGGCAAGCGCGATCCTCGCGCGCGGGAGGGGCCGCCGTGTCCGGATCAGACCTTCACGAAAACCGCGTCGCCCTCCACCTTGACGTCGAAGACCTTCAGGTCCGTGTCGCAGGGCGGGCACAGCGCTTCGCCCGTCTTGATGTTGAAGCGACCCTCATGCAGCGGGCATTCGATCTCTTCGCCATCCTGATAGCCGTCTGCGAGCGACGCATAGGCATGGGTGCAGATATTGTCGGTGGCGAAAATCGCACCGTCCACGTTGTACAAGGCGACCTCGACCTCGCCCACGCGAACCTTGATCGGTTCGTCAGGCGCCACGTCTGCGGTATTCGCGACGCGGTGCCATTCTCCTTCGCTCACTGCGTTCTCCTTCGGCTTCGGCTGTGACCGGCATCTGCGTGCCGGTGGAAAAACTATAGATATCGAAGAATAGAAATCCTAGTCTGATGCCCGCGCCGACTTCCCCCGCCAACTTTGTTCGCGAGATTTGCCGTAATGGATGTGCTGCCGTTCGAGCCAACGCCGCTCAACGTCCTGTTCGTGGTGGGTGCCTTCATCCTGGGCGGCATTTCCAAGGGGACGATCGGACTGGGTATTCCGCTGATCGCGCTGCCGCTGCTGTCCAACATCATGCCGCCGGCAAGAACGCTCGCCATTCTGGTGATTCCGCTGATCGTCACGAATCTCTGGCAGGGGATACGGGGCGGATACTGGCGCGCGATCTTCCGCCGATTCTGGCCGCTGATTGCGTTGATGCCGGTCGGCATGCTGATCGGCGTGGAGTTCCTGACCAGCGTACCGGAGTCGATTGCGACAGCGCTGGTCGGAGGGATCGTCATCGTATTCGCGCTGAGCCAGCTCTTTCCCTTCCAGTTCACGGTGTCCCCGCGCTGGGAAAAGGTGCTGACACCGCTGTTCGGGTTGTTTGCGGGGTTGGTCGGCGGTGTTTCCGGTCTGATCGGTCCGGCCTATACGGTCTACATCGTGGCGCTGCGGCTGCCGAAGGACGAGTTCGTCGCCACGATCTCGCTGATCTTCACGCTGGGCATGATTCCGCTCGGCGTCATCCTTGCGGCGCGCGGCATCCTGGCCGTCGGCGAGGTCGTGGCCTCGACCGGGGCGACGATCTGCGTCTTCATCGGCGTGTTTCTGGGACAGTGGCTGCGCGATCACGTCTCGCAGGAAGGCTTCCGCAAGGTGCTGCTGCTGGCCCTGATCGTCATCGGCTTCAACCTGATCCGCAAGGCGGGCGTGTTCTAGCCCATCGCACTGGACAGGGCACCGAAGCGGTCCAGGTAGCGCCGCTTGACATCGGCGGGCGGCAACGGCGCCAGGCGCACATGCTCGGCCATGCGCGGGCGTCCGAACAGGCGGCGTGCTTCCTCCGCTGCGAAGCCGGCAAGCTGCGTCGCTTCGAGGAAGGCGGCCATGCGGTCCGCCCGCTTGATCCCGTCCTGTACCGCGCGCGGCAACACGGCCGGCAGTCCGCATCGGACGTGAATCGCCGACTGAAGCCGCAACTCGAATGCCTTGTAGTCCAGTCCGACCGCGGCCTTGAACGGTGAGATCAGGTCGCCGATCACATACTCGGCGGCGTCGTGCAGGAGGGCCGCCAGACGCCATTGGATGGGCACGTCGAGGCCCGGACCGCTATAAAGCCGTTCCACAAGCAGGCAATGCTGGGCAACAGAAAACGCCCAGTCGCCCTGTGTTTGTCCGTTCCAGCGCGCGACCCGCGCCAACCCATGCGCGATGTCGTCCACCTCGATATCCAGGGGCGAAGGGTCCAGGAGGTCCAGACGCCGGCCACTCAGCATGCGCTGCCAGGCGCGTGGGGCGGGAACGGCCATGCGCTCAGATCGAGCCGCCGGGGCCGGTCTCGGACTCGGTCGGCGACTTGGGCGCCGGCTCCTCGCGCTTGCGGCGGATGATGATGTCGCCGCGTTCGGTCACTTCCGGCTTTTCGTATTGCGGAATCTGATCCAGCAGCAGACGCAGAGCCTGCATCAGCTTGTTGAACCCCTCTCCGGCAAGACTGCGCGGGTCGGTCTGCGGTGGCGTGGGCGGCGGTGGATCGGCCGCGAAGGCCGGCTGTCCGAAGAAAATCATCACGGCAAGCGCGAGAGCGGAGCGGCGGGGCATGGAACGGGCCTCCCGGCACGGTTCGATATATCGGTTATTGGGTGGGGGCCGGTCGAATGCAATCGGATTCGCGTGGCCATCTCGTCGCAGGGCTGTCATGGACCCTCGCCCGATGTAGTTTACCGGCAAGAAGCGAAACGGGAGGACAGCATGAACGGGGCAGCGCAGGGATTGACCGTCGGCATCGGAGGGCTGGGGGCAATCGGGCTGAAGGTGGCGCGCGCCTTGGATGCCGGTATTCCGGGCCTGAGGCTGGGTGCGGTCTCCGCGCGCGATGCGGCGGGGGCCGCGCGGCGGATGGAGGGCTTTACCACCCCGGCGCCTGTCGTCGCGCTGAGCGATTTGGCGGCGATGGCGGATGTCGTGATCGAATGCGCTCCGGCCGCGGCCTTTGCTTCGGTTGCCGATCCGGCGGTCGAAGCGGGACGCATTCTGATGCCGCTGTCCTGCGGCGTGCTGTTGCGCCGGATGGATCTGGTGGAACGGGCGCGGCAGACCGGCGCCCGCATCATCGTTCCAACAGGTGCGTTGGTCGGTTTCGATGCTGTGCGTGCGGCGGCCGAAGGTGTGGTCCACTCCGTTACGATGGAGACTCGCAAGCCGCCCAAGGGGCTGGTGGGAGCCCCCTATCTGACTGAGAATGGGATCGATGTCGGCAATCTGTCGGCGCCGCTCAAAGTTTTCGAGGGGAACGCCCGCGACGCGGCGAAGGGGTTCCCGGCCAACGTCAACGTTGCGGCGGCCTTGAGCCTGGCGGGTATCGGCCCCGACCGCACGATGGTCGCGATCTGGGCCGATCCGACCGTCGACCGGAATACGCATCGCATCCGGGTCGATGCCGATTCCACACGCTTCGAGATGCTGATCGAGGGAATTCCGTCCCCGGAGAATCCGGCGACGGGCATGCTGACGCCGCTGAGCGTGATCGCGACATTGCGCGCGCTGGTGTCGCCGCTGCGCGTGGGCAGCTAGCGCGCTGGGACTCGGGACAGCCGGACGGTGGCGAGAAGGAACGCTCCGGCGAGGCCCGTCAGCGCTGCATAGGTCAGCAGTGCGGCGCTGTAGCTGTGCGTCAGTTCCACGATCCCGCCGAAGGTCAGCGGACCGACCATGATGCCGCCGAACAGGAAGAACTGGCCGCCGCCGGTGGCCTCGCCGACGCGTCCGGGCGGCGCGAGCCTTGCGAACTCCGAAAGAAGAAGCCCCAAGACGCCGTTCATGCTGCACCCCATGACGACGGCGACGGCGATCACCGACCATAGCGGCCATGCCGGTGTGGAGAATGCAAAAGCGCCGATACCGGCCGCCATCAGCAGGCCGAGGAAGCCGAGCAGGCGCCAACTTGCCACCACGCGGCCGGCCATCATGCCCCAAATGATACGGGCAGGTATGGCCGACCCATGCATGATGGCGAATATTCCCCCGGCGACCGCCTTGGACAGGCCATGGACCTGTTCGAGGAAGATGACGGTGAAGGAGAACACGCCCAGCTGTGCGGCTGTATAGAAGAATGCGGTGGCCGCGAGGGTGAAGAGAGGCCGGTTCATGGTGACGACACGTACCGTCTCTGCGACCGCGGACAGGGCGATGCGCTGGAAGGGGTTGCGGTCGCCGTCCAGTCCGGAGCGGATCGGCTGAATCAGCAATGCCGTGGCAATCGGAATGCAACCGATGACGATCAGGGCGACGCGCCAGTCGTAGAAGGCGACGAGAGGCGGGACCATGAGGCCGGCCAGCATGCCGCCGAAGGGCGTGCCGGTTTGTTTGATGGAGAACACCAGGGGCTGCCATCGCACGGGCGTGACGCGCGCGAGGATGTGCGACGCCATCGGATTCATCATTGCGGTGCCGAGGCCGAGAAGGATCGCGCCGATTCCCGCGGCCCAGATCGTCGCCGCCCCGCCGAACAGGATCAATCCGAGACCGCAGCCCAGCAACGCGACCTGACCGGTCCGGATTGCGCCGTAGCGGCCGATGATGTTGCCGGAGGCGAGGCCGGCCGTCATCGCGACCAGATAGATGATGGCGCTGTAGACGCCGATCGCGGTCGGGGCGACGCCGAGCGTATAGGCCGCCTGAACCGCGAGCACCGGCGCCGTATAGGTCGTCAATGTCGAGAAGGACTGCGTCGCGAGCGTCGCGGGCAGCGTGATCGGTACCTTTGTCTGAAGCAGATCACGCATCGTTGGAGGGCGTACTGTCCGTATATCCGCCCTTCAGAGTAAGCAGGTAGATGCTGGATGCAACCGTGGCGATGGCGATCACCATATAGGCGGTGGCATAGCCGGTGGTTTCCGCCAGAAGGCCGAAGATCGGCGGGACCACCACCGGACCGAAGAACATGAAGAACTGCGCGCCGCCGGTGGTCTCGCTGATCCGCCCGCCCGGCGCCATGCGCGCAACCTCGGACAGATAAATTCCGTTCCAGCCCAGCACGCCGGTCCCGATCAGGAAGGTCACGGCGCAGATGGCGATCAGCGGCCAGTCCGCGGTCACGGCGGCGGCGGTGGACAGGCCGATGCACATCAGGATGCCGAGCAGAGCATACAGGCGTGCGGTGGGAATGAGCCAGTCCGCCATGGCACCCCAGCCGACGCGTCCGGCGAAGCCGCCGGCCTGGAAAGCGGCGAAAGCGAGTCCGGCATCGACGAGGGACAGGCCGATCACATGGGTCAGATAGGCGACCAGGTAGGAAATGATGCAGACCTGCGCGCTGGCATAGGCGAACCCGGCGACCGAGATTGCCCGCAAGCCGCGGTCGCGCAGAATCGACAGCAACGGACCGACGAAGCCCTTGATGGCAATACGCTGCTGGGGATTCCGGTCGTCGTCGAAGCGGGCGCGCATCGGCAGCATCGCGACGGCCAGGACGACCGCAAGGGTGCCAGCCGCCAGAGCCGCGACCTTCCAGCCGAAATTCAGCGCGATCAGCGGCAGCAGGATGCCCGTGGCGGTTCCGCCGATGGGAACCCCGGTTTGCTTCAGGGAAAAGACGAAGGCGCGCCGGCGCGGCGGCGATTGGCGGGCCAGGATATGCGAAGAGGTCGGGTTCACGAGCCCGTAGCCGAGCCCGACCATGACGGCGGACAGGATTCCGACCGCCGCTATGCCGGCCGTAAACGCGGCCAATCCGCCGAAGAACAAGCCGCAACCGACGAGCGCGGTACCGATGGAGCCGAGCCGAAGCACGAGCGGGCCGCCGATCAGCCCGCCCAGCATCGACATCGCGTAGCCGATGGAGGTGTAGATGCCGATATAGGCAACCGGCATTCCGTAGCTGTGCGCCGCCTCGGGGGCGAGGACAGGCGCGGCCTGGGTCGCGATGGCGCCGACGACCTGCAGGCTGAGCATCGCGAGGAGCGGGTGGAAGATGTCGCGGTGCAGAAGCTCGCGCATGAGCGGATATTCCATCGGGTTCGGGTGACGGACCGTTCCCCCGAACAGTCGGCTTGGGCCCCTTATCCACTGGACGCAGCATCGAAGCAAGACCGGTCTGACGCGTGGAAAGCGCACCGGCTTCCTGAGATAATCCGTGCACGGCGGGCAAACCGCCGGGACAAGAAACAGTTCGGGCAGGAGACCCCCATGGCGACGACGAACGACCTCGACGAGATGATTGCGCAGTATCGGCAGCTTTCGACTGCCAATGTTTCCGACGGTCTCGACAAGATGCAGATCGAAAGCACGCCGTTCGGTATCGGCCCGCTATGGGATTCCTGCGGCAAGATCGTCGGGCCGGCTGCGACGCTGAAACTGGTGCCGGTGGGCGAGGCGGAGGAATCGCCCGTCCTGGGCACGCTGGAAGCGGTGAAGATCGGCCATGCCGGCGATATCCTGGTCATCGACCATGCCGGACGGATGGACGTGAACAGCTATGGCGGGGTTGCCGGATTCACGACGCGCCAGTTCGGCCTTATCGGCTGCGTCATCGATGGCGTGACGCGGGATATCGACGAGTACAAGCAGCTCAATCTGCCGGTTTACGGCAAGGGGTTCATCCAGAAGTCGATCCGCAATCGCTGCGCCTGCGCGGGATACGGGATCGAGGTTCAACTGGCGGGCGTGCCGGTAAAGCCGGGCGACCTGATCGTGGCGGACGAGAACGGCGTGTGCGTGGTTCCGCGCAATGCGATGAGCGATGTCCTACACTATTCAAAGCTGTTCAAGGCGGTGGAGGACAGGATCATCCAGGAAGTGCGGAAGGGGCGCGATCCGGTCGAGGCGCATGACGCGGTGCGCTACGACATGATGACGAAGCAGGGCGTCTAGCGGATAGGGGTATGGCGGGCCGCCGGAACGGCCCGCCGATATCCCATCAGAAGCCGATGATTCCGGTCATCCACAGCAGGATCACCACAATCCCGGGAACGCCGAGAAGCCAAAGCAGAAGCGGCATGGGACACCTCACAGCTCGTTATGCTGAGAGGAACACGCTAGGCTCGTGCTCCGTTCCCTATGGGAGGAAGCCGCTTAACGTCCCTTGTAAACCGGCTTCCGCTTCTCATTGAAAGCATTGATTCCTTCCTGCCGATCCTCGGTCGGAACCATCCGGTTATAGGCCTCGATCTCGAAGAAGTAGCCGGTCTTGAGATCGACCTGCGTGGCGACGTTGAGCGCCTTCTTGGCCTGTCGGATCGAGATCGGCGCGTTGCCGGCGATGGTGCGCGCCGTCTCGATCGCGGCGGCCATGAGTTGCTCGCGGTCGTCCAGGACCTTGTTCAGAATCCCCCATTCCTGGGCCTCGTCTGCGGTGCAGGGCTTGCCCGTCAGCAGGAATTCCTTGGCGCGGCGGATGCCGACGGCGCGGGGCAGGTTCTGCGTGCCCATGGCGCCGGGCATGATGCCAAGCGTGACCTCGGTCAGGGCGAAACGGGCGTTGCGCGAGCCATAGGCGAAGTCGGCGGCAAGCGTGAACTCGGTTCCGCCGCCATAGGCCGCCCCGTTGACCGCGGCGATGATCGGCGCCGGCACGTCCATCATGGTCATCAGGGCCTGTTCGAAGATCGCGTGCTGGCGCTGCCAGGCCTCGACGGTCATGCCCTTGCGTTCCTTCAGGTCGCCGCCGGCACAGAAGGCCTTGTCGCCGCTGCCGGTAAGGATGACGCAGCGGGCCTCGGCCGGATCCACGTAAAGGTCGCGCCACAGGTCGCGCAGGTCGAGGCCCATCTGGGTGTTCATCGCATTGGCGGCGTCGGGCCGGTTCAGAGTGACGATCAGGATATGGTCGTCGACCCGGTCGAGCTTCAGCGTCTCGTAGTCGGTGCGCATGATGCGTCTCCTCAATCGCCCAGGATTTCGTTGGTATGCGCGCCGAGCGGCGGCGGGCTTGTGGTGATCGGCGGCCGGCCGCCATCGAGCGAGAAGGGCAGCCCGACAAGTTGCAGCAGCTTGTCGTCCGTCTCTTCGACGATCCCCAGCGCCTGCGTCTGCGGATGGGCCAGCATTTCGCCGATGGACTGGATCGGTCCGCTGGGTACGCCGACCGCATCCAGCTTCGCCTGCCATTGAGCGCGCGTGCCGGTTCGGACGATCGGCTCCAGCATGGCGTTCAGCGCATCCAGATTTTCCCATCGCAGGGGATTCGACGCAAAGCGCGGGTCGTTCACCCACTCCGGATGGCCCACCACCTCGCACAGCTTGGCGAACAGGCGGTTGTTCGGACTGGCGATGACAAGATAGCCGTCCGCGCATTCATAGGCCTGATAAGGCGCCATGCCGGGCGAACGGGAACCCACGCGTTTGGGGTCCTTGCCGGTTCCGAAATAGCTGGCGGATTGATAGCTCATCCAGCCGACGGCCGTTTCGTACAGCGACGCGTCGATGGTGCAGCCCGTGCCGTCCACCGCACGACGGTAGAGCGCGGTGATGGCCCCCATCGCGCACCACATGCCGGTGCCCATGTCGATCAGCGATGTGCCGACGCGTACCGGGGGACGGCCGTCCTCGCCGGTAACGCTCATGATCCCGCCGAAAGCCTGCATCAGCGGATCGTAGCCGGGTCGGTCCTTGTAAGGCCCGGTCGCCCCGAAGGCACCGCAGTTGACGTAGATCAGGCGTGGGTTTTCCGCCCGCAGTTCCTCGGCGGAAATCCCGTATTTCGAGACCAGCCCCGGGCGCATGTTCTGCACGACGATATCGGTCTTCTCGATCAGATGGCGCCGCAGTTTGGCGCGCTGACCGGCATCGGTCATGTCGATGGCGGCGGATTTCTTGTTGGTGTTCAGCATGACGAAGAAGGCGCGCATGCCGTCCATGGCCGAGGGCGGCCCCCATTGCCGCGCGTCGTCGCCGCCATCCGGGCGTTCGACCTTGATGACGTCGGCCCCCATCATCGCCATCACCCATGTCGCATAGGGCGCGGCGATGCTGGAGCCGAGTTCGACCACACGGATTCCCTCAAGCGGGCGGCTTGCCGTCACGTCCCGATCACTCCCCGAAGAATTCCTTGTTGTGCTCGCCGATCCGCGGACCCGCGGTGCGCAGCGGCGGACGACGCCCGTCGAAGGCGACGGGAATGCCGACCAGCCGGAACTTGCCGTCGGCGGTTTCCTGGATCATGCCCAGCGCCTGGGTCTGCGGGTCGGTGGCGACTTCGTCCATCGACTGAATCGGGGCGTTCGGGACCCCTGCGGCATCCAGCCGTTCCTGCCAATGCGCGCGGGACTTGGTCCGCATGATCGATTCGATCAGCGGACACAGCGTGTCGCGGTTCTCGACCCGCAACGGATTGGATGCGAAACGCGGGTCGGAGGGCCATTCCGGATGTCCCAGAACCTCGGCGGCCAAGCGGAACAGCTTGTCGTTCGGTGCCGCGAGGATGAGGTAGCCGTCGGAGCATTCGAAGGCTTGATAGGGCGCCATTCCGCGCGTGCCGCTGCCGCGGCGTCCGGCGACCTCGCCGGTGCCGTGATAGGTCGAGGACTGATTGGTCATCCAGCCCACGGCCGTCTCGAACAGCGAGGTGTCGACCACGCAGCCCTGGCCCGTCCGGTCGCGCATGCGCAGCGCGCCGAGAATGCCGATGGCGGCCCACATGCCGGTGCCCATGTCGACGATGGACGGTCCGACGCGAACCGGTGCCCGTCCTTCCTCGCCGGTGATGCTCATGATGCCGCCGCAGGCCTGCATCAGCGGGTCGTAACCGGGCTTGTCGCGGCGCGGGCCGGTGCGCCCAAAGGCGCCCATGTTGCAATAGATCAGGCGCGGATTGAGCGCCCGCAGCGATTCCCCGTCGAGACCGAGCTTCTCCACCGTGCCGGGGCGCATGTTCTGCAACACCACATCGCCGGTCTCCACGATCAAGGTCTTGAGACGGGTGCGCTCGGCCTCGTCGCGCATGGTGACAGAGACGGACTTCTTGTTCCGGTTCAGCGCGCGAAAGACCGTCGAAATTTCGTGCCAGTAGGGAACCCAGTGTCGGGCGTCGTCGCCCTCCGGCTTTTCGACCTTGATCACCTCCGCACCCAACTCGGCCAGGATGGAGGCGCCATAGGGCGCGGCAACGCTGCTGCCCAGTTCGAATACGCGAATTCCTGAAAGCGGCCAGTCCACGGAGATTCATCCTGTGCGGCTGCGGGGAGGGAACGACGGTATCGGGTTTACGCTGGCCGTACCGCCGCCGTCAACTCGCGGCGATTCCGGCTTCCTAAGAACCCGCAGTCTGAATAGGTTAACGGCATCAACGAAGACGGTCTGCCGATGCCGGAAGGCACAAACTCTCTCGCTCCGGCGCTGCAGCGGTTCCACTCCGGCGACATGGCCGGGGCCGTCGAGCAGTGCCGCAAGGTTCTCGCGTCGGATGCCCGCAACGCCGAGGCGCTGCACCTGTTGGGGGTGATCCTGCATCGCGGCGGCGACAACGTGACAGCATTGCAGCAGGCAGAACGCGCGGCTGCAGTCGCTCCGGGCAATCCGGTTTACCTCAACACGCAGGGATACCTGCTGCGCCTGCTCGGCCGATACGGCGAGGCGATCCAGAAGCTGCGCGAGGCCATTTCGGTCCAGGCCGACTACGCCGACGCCTATAACAATCTCGGGATCGCGCTGGCGGAGCAGAACGATGCGGCCGGTGCGGAAGCCGCCTATCGAGCGGCCCTTCACCACCGTCCGGTCTTCGCCGAAGCGTGGAACAACCTGGGCAACCTGCTGTTCCGGACGCGGCGCGCGGAACCCGCGATGCAGGCCTATGACGAAGCGGTCAGGCTGCGTCCAGACTACGCCGAGGCACATTCGAACCGCGGGGATGCGCTGACGCAGTTGGGGCGTCATGAGGATGCGGCGCATGCTTTCCGCAAGGCGACGGAGCATGCGCCGAACTGGGCCGAGCTGTGGTCGAAGCTCGGCAACGCGCTGTTCCGGCTCAACCGCACCGATGACAGCATCGTCGCCTATCAGCGCTGCATCGATCTCAACCCCGGCCATATCCGTTGCCTCTGCAACCTGGGTGCTGCCTATGAGAAGCAGCTTCGCTACGAGGATGCGGCAATCCATATCCGTCAGGCGCTGATCCTGGCCCCGAACGACATCACGGCACTGAAGAGCCTGGGCCATGTATTGTTGAAGCTGGCGCAGCCGGCCGAAGCGGCGACCTTGCTGCGCCGCGCCGCCGAAATCGCGCCCGGCGACCCGGATGCCCATTACAGCCTTGGCAATGCCTTGTTGCGGATGGAACGGCTGCAGGACGCCCTGGACTGTTACGTGCGGGTCCGGCAGTTGCAGCCCGGTGCGGCGCGCGGCTATTTCGCGCCCGCCAGCGTCCTTCTGCTGAACGGCCAGTACAAGGAAGGATGGGCGGCCTACGAATCCCGGTTCGACATGACCGCCTTCAAATGCAACGTGCCGAAGGTTCAGGAGCGCCTGTGGGACGGCAGTCCGCTCAACGGCCGGACCCTGCTGGTGCATGTGGAGCAAGGCTTCGGCGATACCATCCAGTTCATCCGTTACCTGCCGATGCTGTCCAAACGGAAAGGCACCGGCGGCAAGGTGGTTCTGCTCTGCGAACCCGAGCTGGAGCGTGTGCTGGAGACCGTCAAGGGCTGGGACGCGATATACAAGCTGGGGGCGGGTGGTGAGATCGTCTATGACGTGCAGATTCCGCTGCTGAGCCTGCCCAGCCGTTTCGGCACGGTGCTTGAGACCGTTCCTGCCAAGGTGCCTTATCTGCGGGTGCCGGAGGGCGAGCGGCTACCGGTCGAAAGGCCCGAAGGGACGAAGCTGGCGGTGGGATTCGTCTGGGCCGGCCGCCCGACGCATAGCGACGACCGCTATCGTTCGATCCCGCTGAAATGGTTCACCGGCCTGATGGACGTGCCGGGGGTGCATTTCTACAGCCTGCAATGGGGACCGCGCGGGCGTGAGGCGCAGGGACTCGCGGAGCAGGGGAAGATCACCGATCTCAGCGGCCGCCTGACGGATTTCGCCGAGACCCTGGCGGTGATCGAGCGACTGGACCTTGTCATCGCCTGCGACACCGCGGTCGCGCATCTGGCGGGTGCCCTGGGCAAGCCGGTCTGGGTCATGCTGCCTTACGGCGCCGAATGGCGCTGGATGCTGCGGCGCGAGGATACACCCTGGTATCCCACCATGCGGCTGTTCCGCCAGCGCGTCTGCGGCGACTGGCGGCATGTATTCCTGCGGGCGCGCAACGCCCTGGTCCAGACCGTCGGCGGCTGACTATTTCGTCGTTGCGACGAACACGCCGTCCCAGTCGGCCGGCGGCGGGTTTGCACGGAAGGCCGCAATCCGTTCGGCATAAAGCTCGTACAGATCGGCCGGTGCCAGGGGATTGGCGCGCGCCGCCTGCATGTGCATCTCGCAGGCATTCCAGTCCTGACGGCGATAGGCGGCGATCATCCGGTCGTGCTCGGCCTGGAGACGTTTGAACTCCTCGCTCTCCAGCATCGCCTTGTCGCCCAGCAGGCCGAAAATCGTGACGGCCTCCTTCTTGCCCTTCACCGCAATCTGGTCGAGTTCCAGCATGGCGTTGGTATCGGCCGATCGGGCCGCGGTATCCGGACCCAGAACCGTGCCGACGCCATAGGTCTTGGATTGACCTTCCAGGCGGGCGGCCAGGTTCACGGCATCGCCCAGCACCGAATAGTCGAAGCGTTGCTCCGAGCCCATGTTGCCGACCACGACGGTGCCGGTGTTGATACCGACGCCGATGTTCAGCGGCATGTAGGTCACGCCCTGTTCGGCGGCTTCCCGGCGTCGTTCGACATTCAGCTCTTCCAGTGCGGTGAACATGTTGAGAGCGGCGTCGCAGGCCTTCTTCTCCTGCTCTGGAACGTCGATGGGCGCGTTCCAGAAGGCCATGATGCAGTCGCCCATGTACTTGTCGATGGTACCGCCGCGCGCCAGGATCACATCCGTCAGCGGCGTGAGCAGACGGTTGATGAGGACCGTCAGTCCGACCGGGTTGGACTTGTATGTCTCCGAGATGCTGGTGAAGCCGCGAACGTCGCAGAACAGCATCGTCATGGTCTTGGTCTCTCCGCCCAGCTTCAACTGGTCGGGATTCTCGGCAAGCTGTTCGACCAGGGCCGGCGAGAGATACTGGCTGAATGCCCCGCGCACCTGCTTCTTTTCCGCAGCCTCGCGCGAATAGTTGGCGAAGGTCAGCAC
>JBFWNZ010000074.1:0-13084 GCA_050250795.1 Alphaproteobacteria bacterium
ATCCAGGGGCCGCAGGACGCCCGGCGCATCGAGCGCAGGGTGCAGGACACCATCGAACAGCAGAAGCCGATGACCCCGACGCACGAGATGCTCGTGCGCGGCCATGAGCGCATCTACCGCTCGGACCTGATCCCGCTGGAGGCGCGCGACGGCATGCCGCCGGGCGTGCTGATGGTGTCGCAGGACATCACCGAGACGATCCGCGAGCGCCAGCAGCGCGAGCGCGTGCTGCACCAGCTGGTCGCCTCGCTGGTCAGCGTGGTGGACCGGCGCGATCCGTTCTCGGCCAATCACTCGATGCGCGTCGGCATGGTGGCGCGGGCAACCGCCGACGAGATGGGCCTCGATCCGGTGGAAATCGAGACGGCGGAGTTCGCGGCCAAGCTGATGAACCTGGGCAAGATCATGGTGCCGACCGAGGTCCTGACCAAGCGCGAGCGCCTGACCGAAGCGGAAATCCAGATGATCCGCGACAGCGTGCTGACCAGCGCCGAGATCGTGGACCGGATCGAGTTCGGCGGCCCGGTGGCGGATACGATCCGCCAGATTCAGGAGAATTACGACGGCACCGGCATCCCGGAGGGTCGCAAGGGCGACAACATCCTGCTCACGGCCCGCATCGTCGCGGCGGCCAACGCCTTTGTCGGCATGGTCAGTGCCCGGTCCTGGCGTCCGGGTCTCGACTTCGAAAAAGCGACCGAGGTGCTGCTGGGCAGTGTCGGCAAGAGCTTCGACCGCCGCGTCGTGGCGGCGCTGATCAACCATCTGGACAATGGCGGGGGCCGTGAGGCCTGGCGCGAGTTCGGCGAGCCGCCCCAGACCGACGCCTGATGCGATGACCGATGCACTCGAATTGCCGGGGCTGATCGGCCGCCTGGGCACGGCCCGTGTGCTGTGCGTCGGCGATGCGATGCTGGACCGGTTCGTCGAAGGCCGGGTGGATCGCATCTCGCCGGAGGCGCCGATCCCGGTCTTCGCTGTTACGAGCGAGACGTCGATGCCCGGCGGCGCCGGCAATGTCGTGCGCAATCTTGCGGCACTGGGCGCCCAGGCGACGCTGGTCGGCACGGCCGGCGACGACGTCGCGGGCACCGAATTGGACCGGCTTCTGGCGGCGGAGACCGGCGCCAGCGCGTGTCTTATC
Organism: Alphaproteobacteria bacterium; assembly: GCA_050250795.1. GTDB lineage: Bacteria > Pseudomonadota > Alphaproteobacteria > UBA8366 > UBA8366 > JBFWNZ01. The sequence goes on from JBFWNZ010000074.1 coordinate 1,145, forward strand.
AAGACCAAAGGACGCGGCACGACCATCAAGACCCGCTTCGTCGCGGCAGGCCAGCAATTGCTGCGCGCCGACCACGAAACCACCGCGCCGCTGGCCGCGGGCGACCGGCAGGCATTGGTCGAAGCCGCCCTCGCCGCGCTGGATACAGCGGGCGTACTGGTCCTCTCGGATTACGGCAAGGGGGTCCTGTCGGATGATGTGATCGCGACGCTGATCGACGCGGCCCGCAGGCGTAGCGTCCCGGTCATCGTCGATCCGAAGGGCGCCGATTACCGCCGGTATCGCGGCGCCAGCCTCGTGACGCCCAACCGGCAGGAACTGACGCTCGCCACCGGAATGCCCGCACGCGACGATGCCGCTGTCCTGGCTGCGGCGGGCCGGCTGATTGCCGATTGCGGAATCGAGGCCGTTCTGGCGACCCGCAGCGAGCAGGGGATGACCCTGGTCACAGCCGATGCGGAAGCGACATCGGCCCGGCATTTCCCGGCTCGCGCCCGCGCCGTGTTCGACGTGTCCGGCGCCGGCGATACGGTTGTCGCCGCGCTGGCAGCCGGGCTGGCAGCCGGCGCATCGCTCTCGCTGGCGGCACAGCTTGCCAACACCGCGGCGGGCATCGTCGTGGGCAAGGTGGGGACGGCCGTCGCCTATCCGCAGGAAGTCCTCGCGGCCCTGGCGGATGGCGGCCCGTCGATGGCCGAGTCCAAGTTCGCGACGCGATCGGCGGCGGCGGATCGGATTGCTGCCTGGCGGCGGCAAGGGTTGCGCGTGAGCTTCACCAATGGCTGCTTCGACCTGCTGCACCCCGGTCACGTCTCGCTGCTGCATCAGGCGCGGGCGACGGCGGACCGGCTGGTGGTGGGGCTGAATAGCGACGCCTCGGTCCGCCGCCTGAAGGGGCCGCAGCGCCCGGTGCAGGACGAGGCCGCTCGGGCCACCGTGCTGGCATCCCTGGCGGCGGTCGACCTCGTGGTCCTGTTCGACGAGGACACGCCGCTGGCGCTGATCGAGGGGCTTCGTCCCGATGTGCTGGTCAAGGGTGCGGACTACACCGTCGAGCAGGTGGTCGGCGCGGATTCGGTCATGTCCTGGGGCGGACGGGTGGTGCTGGCGGATTTGCTGCCGGGCCACAGCACGACGGCCACGGTCGCCAAGCTGCGCGGCTGACCCCCGCTATCCCCGGATGCCGGGATCGACCAGATCGTGCAGGCGGCGCGCGCCGTCCCGGGCGAATTTCAAGGTCAGGGCACGGCGGCGCGACGGATTCATCGTGCCCGGCGCAGGCGCCCGAAGCATCACGGCCGCATAGGCATCGGCCACGATCAAACCGCATTCGGGCGGGATCATATCCTGCGGAAAAGCCGCATCCACGGCGAAATAGAAACGGTCGCAGAAAGGCAAATATTCGTGCCATTTCCGGTCCGACCGATAGTCGGCGACACTGCTTTTCACCTCGACGATCGTCACCGTGCCATCGCTGCCCAGGCCGATCAGATCGACACGGCGGCCGGTCCGCAGCGAAAATTCGGCGATGCAGGTTTCGCCCATATCCCGTAACAGCCGCCCTGTCCCGCGCAGGATCGCGGCGGCACCGGTCAGGGAAAGCGAAGCGGCGGAACCGTCCATCCCGAAACGCTATCGCCCGGCGAACTCGAACGCAACAAGAACATCCTGCTTCATATCTGGCGCCCGAACCGGCGCAGCCGGTCCTCGATATCGTCCCAGGCGTCGCGCACCTCCTGCTCGGCAGGATCGGAATCGTCCTGATGATGGAAATTGTACAGGGCATCCGAGAAACGGCCCGCCAGCGCCCTGCATTGATCGGGTTCCGCCCGGATGTCGGCCGCCCGAAAGACATAGCGGGTCATGGCATCGGCCAGAGCGGCCGGGTCGTCATCCGTCCAGATCACCTCGAAGGCACCGGACACGAGGCTGAAGCGGTTCATCGCCAGCCGCTGGATGCGGTGAAGTTCCGAAAGGCCGAGCCCTTCCCGCAGTATCGCCAGCGCCTTGTCGCGCTCCGCCGCGAAGACGCGCCACGCTGCTTCGTTCAGGACCGGCTCCTGTTCGAACGCATCGAGCATCATCCGCGAACGGTCGACCAGTTCCTCTTCGGCCAGCCGAACGCTCTCGCAGGCGGTGTCCAGTTCCGCCTTCGCCTCGTCGATCAACGTATGTCGCATTGTCAGTCCCCGCCGCAAAGCCCCCGGGGATCATAGGCCCGCACGCCACGCCGCCGCTAGCCGCAGGGATTGGAGCCGCCCGACCCGCCAGAACCGCCGCTTCCCGAACCGCCGGAACCGCTGCCGCCCGAACCGTTGGAACCGGAGCCGCCGGAGCCGTTCGAACCGCCGGAACCGCCCGCTCCCCCGGCACCGCCCCCGGCCGCACCGCCGCCGCTGCCCCCGGTGCCGCCCCCCCCAGAACCGCTTCCTCCGGAACCGCCGGTACCTCCGCCGGAGCCGCCGGAACTGCCGGAGCCGCCCGACCCGCTGCCCCCGCCGGGATTCGCCAGTTCGATCTCCGACCCGCCGAGGCCGATGGTGGTGGAGCCCCCGCCTGCGCCGCTGTTGGCGATGGTCAGCGCGCCGCCGGCCACCGTCACCGTGCCCACGCCCAGCAGGTTTGCGATGGCCGGCAGGGCGATGCCTGCCGGGCCGGCCTGGGGGCTGAGCGCATTCATCTGGCCGGCGATCCGGTCCATGTCCCAGTTGGCGGCACCGTTCCGGTTGGTCTCGAAGATGATGTCGACCCCCACCAGCTTGACGCGCGGCACCGCGATCTCGCCGAACACCAGCTTCAGCGGATCGACCTCCAGTTCCAGCCGCTTGAGGCGCAGCATGTCGGGACGCGACGCCCAGGAGGGGTTGGCGATGCGGATATCGCCGACCGTGATCTTCGGCGGCAGCGAATATTCGAGGTCGATCAGTCCGGCGACCGTGACTTCGCGTCCGGTCAGCTTCTCCACCGTCGCTTCGATCCATTGCCGCCTGGCGTCCAGATCGGTGAAATTCAGGACCAGTGCGGCCGAAGCAAGCGCCGCGACCGCAACCACGACGACAAGCCGCACCATCAGCGCGATCAGGCGGAAGAACAGGCGGATCATTGAGGACACCCCAGGCTGAAAGCGGAGACGGAGCGGCGCATCACGGCGCCGGACGATAGAGGGGACCGGATTGGCCGGGGCCGATCCGCGGCATGTCCACCGGATCGGACGCCCGGAACCGGGCCGCGCGTTTCGCGGCCTCGGCCCGCTCGGGCGGCGACAGATGGGCGGACAGGCGGTCGCGATTGCGCTGGGCCGTGCCGTCGCCGCCACGCGCCGCGACGGTCAGCCAGGCCAGCCCCTCGACCGGGTCCTTCGGCAAGCCCACACCGTCCACATACATCAACGCGATCTGGCTTTGGGCGGGCTCGATCCCCTCGCGCGCGGCGCTCAGGAACCATTTCGCCGCCGCAGCGGCATCGCGGGACACACCGACCCCGCGCAACAGCAGGATGCCGTAATTGTACTGGGCCAGCGCGTCGCCGTTCTGGGCCGCGCGCTCGTACCAGAGGGCCGCGATCTCAACCGATTTCGGAACGCCCCGCCCCTGATAGTACAGGCCGCCCAGATTGTACTGGGCGCGGGCGTACTCCTTCTCGGCGGCGCGCTCGAACCACTCCGCCGCCTGCGCGGGATCGACCGGAACCCCCAGCCCGTTCAGATGCGCGATGCCGGTATTGTACTGCGCCTCGGTGAAATCCAGGTCGGCGGCGCGACGGTACCAGGAATAGGCGTCGGCGAGCGACTTGCGGACGCCCTGGCCATGCGCGTAGAGGCGCGCCAGATTGTTCATCGCGTCGGGCACGTCCTGATCGGCGGCCGCCCTGTACCAGCGTGCGGCGGCGGCATAGTCCTGCTTCACGCCGCGGCCATGCTCGTACATCAGCGCGATATTGTGCTGGGCGGCGCGATGCCCCTGCTCGGCAAGCGGCATCCAATGCCGCAGGGCCGCCGGATAATCCTCGTCGTAATAGGCGCGGACCCCGGCGCGGAACGCCTCGGTTACGGCCGGGTCCTCGTCCGGCATCTCCTGCAGCAGCGCATCGATATCCGGCGGCAGGTCCACGTCGCCGGTGGCGGCCAGACCGGGGCCCGCCAGGGCAAGCAGAACCGCCAGCATTGCGCCGGCGCGGCGGAAGCGATGGAAAGAAAGGCGGGCGCGCACGTTCGATCTATATTGGTTCCGGTTCACGGGATCGGATCGCCATATCTAGCCGACCCCGATACCTAGCATACCGGATATTGGGTAACAGGCGGGAGAGCACGATGTCCGACGAGCATGTGACCCGCGGCCTTCACCCACGTCCCGTGGATGCGGCCGCCGTGCGCCGGGACTGGTCGAAGCGGGGCTATTCCTGCACGGCCATCACCGACCCGCCGGGGCAGGCCTGGACCGGTTTCGTGCACGACACGAACGAGGTGCTGACCGTGGCGGCCGGGCGGCTGCGCGTCGAGATGGCCGGCGCCACGCTCGAACTCGATCCCGGGGACGAGTTGTACATTCCGCGACGGGTCCCCCATTCGGTCTACAACGCGGACCGCGGCGACACTCATTGGCTTTACGGCTACGACTGAGCCGACAGCATGTACAAGTCCGCCCGCAGGCGGCCCGGATCGGCCAGTCCCGCTTCGATCTCGCCATGCACGCGCCGCCACACCGGCACCGCCGCGGCCAACCGCGACCGCCCCTCCGGCGTCAGCGACAGCCGGCGGCTGCGCCGGTCCGCCGCGTCGGGCGCGACCGACACCAGGCCGTCGCGGACCAGCGGCTTGAGCGCCGCGGTCAAGGTCGTGCGGTCCATCGCCAGCACCGCCGCAACCGCGCCGATGCCCGGCGGCACCGGCCGGTTCAGCGACATCAGCAGCGAGAACTGCCCGCTGGTGAGCCCGCATGGCCGCAAGGCGGCATCGAAACGGCGCGCCAGGGCCCGGGCCGCCCGCTGCGCATGCAGGCACAGGCAGGCGTCGCGCACGGCCAGCGTGGTTTCGTATGGAACCGGATCGGGTTTTGACATGCCATAATAATGTTGATATCAACTTTTCATGTCAAGAAACCGGGAGCGGCAGCATGAGCGCCCAGCACGGCAAATTCGTCTGGTATGAACTGATGACCACCGACGCGGCGGCCGCGACGGCATTCTATTGCAATACGGTCGGCTGGAGCGCGGCCGATGCCGGCATGCCGGGCATGGCCTATACCCTGCTCAGCGCCGGCGCGGACAAGGTTGCCGGCCTGATGGCGATGCCGGCGGAGGCCTGCGTCGAGGGCGCGAAACCGGGCTGGATCGGCTATGTCGCGGTCGACGACGTGGACGCAACCGCCGCCAAGGCCGCCGGACTGGGCGGCGCGGTGCGCTATGGCCCCGACGACATTCCAGGCGTCGGCCGCTTTGCGGTGCTGGCCGACCCGCAGGGCGCCGTGTTCGCGATCTTCCGCTGCACCACCGATGCCGTTCCCCCGCCGGCCGATTGCAGCCTGCCGGGCCGCGGCGGCTGGCACGAGCTTTGGGCGGGCGACATGGCCGCGGTCCTTCCCTTCTATATCGAGCTGTTCGACTGGGAAGAGGATCTGGCGCTCGATATGGGGCCGATGGGCACCTATCAGCTGATCGCGACCGAGGACGGGGCGATGGGCGGCATGATGACGAAGCCGCAGGACATTCCCGCCCCCTTCTGGCGCTACTATTTCACCGCGGAGGATATCGACGCCGCCATCGCGCGCACCGAGGCGGGCGGCGGCAGGATCACCTTCGGCCCGCAGCAGGTGCCCGGCGGAAGCTGGATCGTCCACGGGCTCGACCCGCAGGGCCTCGGCTTCGCCCTGGTCGGCCCCCGGCCATGACGCCGACGCTGCATTTCCACCCGCTCTCGTCCTTCTGTCACAAGGTTCTGATCGCGCTGTACGAGAACGGAACCGCCTTCCAGGGCCGGATCGTGAACCTGGGCGATCCGGCCGAACGCGCGGCGCTCAAGGCGCTCTGGCCAGTGGGCAAGTTTCCGGTCCTGGAGGACGGCGCGCGCAGCCGGACAATCGCCGAGAGCTCGATCATCATCGAGTATCTCGACCTCCACTATCCGGGACCGAACCGGCTGCTGCCCGCCGATGCCGAGGCCTGCCTCGACACCCGGTTCTGGGACCGCTTCTTCGACCTCTATGTCGAGCTGCCGCTGCAGCGGATCGTTGGCGAGAAGATCCGCGCCGATGGCGGCGCCGACCCGCAGGCGGTCGAAACCGCAAAAGCCGGGCTCGCCACCGCCTACGACATTCTGGAGCCGCACATGCGCGGCCGGGACTGGGCGGCCGGGACCGGGTTCACCATCGCCGACTGCGCGGCGGCGCCCGCCCTGTTCTACGCCAATGCGATCCTGCCCGTCGGCGCGAACCGGCCGCATCTCGCCGCCTATCTCGACCGACTGACCGGCCGCCCCTCCTACGCCCGCGTGCTCGCCGAGGCGCAGCCCTACATGCAGTTCTTCCCGTTCAAGGACGGGCTGCCCGCGCGGTTCCGGGACGGTGCATCGTCATAAGGAAGGGCCGAGTGGCGCGCCCGAAGGGATTCGAACCCCTGACCTACGCCTCCGGAGGGCGTCGCTCTATCCACTGAGCTACGGGCGCGCGAGCTCGGCGCGGGGGCAACTTAATGCATGGCGGGTGGCGGTGCCAGCGACTTTTGTCCCGCCGGCGAGGCCGGCATCGGGCGAGGTCCCCCGGCCGGCATCGCCCCCGGCCAGCGTGTCGGCGGCGGACGGCAGGGGTGCGGACGGGTTGTCGATCCAGGCGACGACGTCGCCCATCACCGTCTCGCCCGCCAGGTCGCGGAACAGCATGTGGTAGCCATGCTTGTAATGCGCGAGCCGCACGCAGCCATGTTCCGGCAGCCGCGCCTCGAACGCCGTCTGGGCGCCGTCGGGGATGATGTCCTCGTTCCGGCCATACAGCACGAGGACGCGGCCATGCAGGCGGGGCGCCGCGGCATAGGCGGCATCCATCAGGTCGACGAGGCCGTTGATCGCATCGACGCGGGTGCGCTTGATGACCAGGGGATCGCGCGCCAGTTCGCGCAGCATCTCGATATTGTCGCTCGGGTTGCGTTCGATCCCCTGCGCCGTCAGGCCCATGCCGGGCATGGTGTGCGCCATCAGCCACAGGCTTGCCGTCTGGTACCAGGGCATCGTCTCGCGCGACCAGACGGCCGGCGCCGCCAGCACGGCCGCGTCGGCATCGGGCGGGTGCTTTGCCGCCAGCGCCGCCATGACCACGGCGGCCCCCATGCTTTCGCCGACCAGCACCAGCGGCACATCCGGATGCTCGCGGCGGATCAGCTCCGCCGCCGTCGCAAGGTCGCCGGTCAGGGTGGGAATGCCGGGCCAGCGGCCGCGATAGGCGGTTTCGCCGAAGCCCCGCTGGTCATAGGCATAAGTGGCGACGCCGCGCTTCGCCCAATAGGCGGCGGGCTCCTCATAGGCACGCGAATAGTCGTTGAAGCCGTGCAGGGCGAGGATCACCGCGCGGGTCCTGCCCTCTGCCGGCCAGACCCGCAGCGGCAGGCGATACCCGTCCGCGGTGACGATATGCGTGGGCGCCAGTTCCGGCGAACGGATCGGCGGATCGGCCGGCAGGTAATGCGGCGCGCAGGCCGCCATCGACAGCGCCAGAACCGCCAGGAGAAACGCCCGCACCATCGTCATCCCGTCGTTTCCGCCGCCGTTCCGGCCGGCGGCCGGCGTGTCAGGTGCCGGAACACACCCTCCAGATCCGGCTCCTCGGTCGACAGATCGCGGATCGTGAGGCCCGCCATCCGCGCCGCCTCGATGATCGCGCCGGCCGTCGTCCGGCTGGGCCGGTAGCGGACGGCGAAGGCATCGGGGCGTTCGCGCTCCACGGGGAAACCGGCGAGGCTGGCCGGCAGGGCGCCGACCGGCCCGTCGAGGGTGATCCGCAGCCGCTTGTCGTCCAGACGGCCGAGCAGGGCCGGCGTCGGCTCGTCCGCGATCACCCGGCCGCGGTCGATGATGGCGATGTGCCCGCACAGGGCCTGGGCTTCATCCAGGTTATGCGTGGTGAGGATCACCGTCGTGCCGCGCCCGTTGAGGCTGCGGATCGCCTCCCACAATTGCTCGCGCAACTCGACATCGACCCCGGCGGTCGGCTCGTCGAGCACCAGCACCGGCGGCGAATGGACCATCGCCTTGCCGATCAGCAAGCGGCGGCGCATGCCGCCGGAGAGGGTGCGGGCATAGGCGTCCGCCTTGTCGGCCAGCCCCACGATCTCGAGAATCTCCGCGGTGCGCCGTTCGGCCCGCGGAACCGCGTAGAGGCCGGCCTGCATCTCCAACGTCTCGCGCGGGGTCGCGAATACGTCCAGGTTCAACTCCTGCGGCACGATGCCGATCGCGGCGCGCGCATTCCGCGGATCGCGGTCGATGTCGATCCCCCAGATATGGGCGGCCCCCGCGGTTTTGATGACCAGACCGCCCAGAATGTTGATGAGGGTCGACTTGCCGGCGCCATTGGGGCCGAGCAGGCCGAACAGGGCGCCGCGCGGCACGGCCAGATCGACCGCATCCAGGGCACGCACGCCGCCGCGGCCATAGATCTTGGTCAAACCGCGGACGGCGACGGCGAAATCCGGCAAGGGCGGGTCGGCGGCGGCCATGGCTTCGCGAGGGGCGCCTTCTGTCGCGGTTGATCGGAGACCAGCTTTGGGTATCATCCGGGCATTCGAACGGTCAATCGCGGCCATGCCGCCACTTCCGGTGACATTCCATGCCCATTGAGCCCCCCGAGACCATCGAGACCGAAACCACCCGCGTCGCCTGCGACGGCAGCGGCGGAGCCCTCGGCCATCCGCGCGTCTTTCTCGAAATGGGGGACAAGGGCTGGGTCGAGTGCCCCTACTGCGACCGCAAGTTCGTCCTGAAGGCCGGCGCGAAGGTCGCAGCCGCCCATTAGGCGGCCGGCTTCCGCCTTTCGAGTCTCGCCGCGATGCACGGCGGTTCTACTGCCCCAGCGCGCCGGAAGAAGAGCGGCGATTCATCAATAAAAATAATATAGTATTTCCAGAAACGATTCAGAGATCAAAAGAAATTCCAGTAATTAATAAGTGATAAATCCGAAGAGTCCGGAATATCGCCCGAGAAAAAAATTTTTTACACGCCCCTGCGGCCGACATGAAACCTTTCCCCATTTATTCGCCGGCACGTCAGAAACAAATATTATAGAATCGTAACTAAATAAGGTTGCGATTCTCGCCCCCGACGGACAAAATCACGGAAGCGCCCCCTCTCCGGACAAGATTCCCCGAAACAGATAGGAACCCGCGCGGTGCCCGCACCGTTGTGTCGGGTGCAACAACGTTTCGGGAGAAGTACCCATGTTCAAGAAAGTCCTGCTGGCGAGCGTGCCGACGGCCATGCTGCTTGCCGCCGCCAATCCCGCGCATGCGTTCCTGGAATCCGACATCATCACCAACGTGAAGAAGCTGAACCCGACCGGTTCGGACTTCAATGCGTCGGTCGCCCGCGAATACCGGGCCTTCGCCATCTATGAGAACGACGACATGTGGGATTATTTGGACGGCGAGCACTTCGCGCTGAAGGCGCAGAAGGCCGCGGCCGGCCAGACGGTCCTGCCGGAGGAGTTGAAGGACTGGACCATTGCGTCCGCCGCGCACCGCCAGGAGCTGACGAACGGCCGGACCCGGCTGATGAAGGCCCTGGACAACGGCGCCCGGACCTCCGCACCGCAGCTCGCGGCGATTGCCCAGGCCCGGTACGACTGCTGGATGGAGCAGCAGGAGGAGAACTATCAGCCTGCGCATATCGCGGCCTGCAAGGGCGAGTTCGAGCAGGCCATGTCCCAGCTCGAAACCGCAATGGGCGCCCAGCCGCCGATGGCGGCCCGGCCGATGAGCCAGTCGCGCGAGGCGATCGTGTTCTTCGATTTCGACCGCTCGGAGATCACGCCGGAGGCGGCAAGCATCCTGCGCACCTTCGCGACCAGCAACCCGGCCAATGCCAACACGACGCTGACCATCGAAGGTCATGCCGACCGGTCCGGTTCGGACGCGTACAATCAGGCGCTGTCGCAGCGCCGGGCGCAGTCGGTCCGCGCCGAACTGCAGCGTGACGGCGCACAGTTCGACCGCTACCGCGATGTCCGCATCATCGCCAAGGGCGAAAGCGAGCCCCTGGTTCCGACGGCGGACGGCGTTCGCGAGCCGCAGAACCGGCGCGTGACGGTCAAGGCCGTCGAGTCGATGCCGAGCACGTCTTCGGCGCCGGCGACGACGAACACCTCCTCGCGCTGATCGCGGGCAGGCTGTCCAAGGCGGCGGGGCGGGAGCCATCTCCCGCCCCGCGTCTTTTTGCGGTGCCTCGCGCTTGTCCTGCCGGCTTCGATCCGGCATGCTCGCCGCCTCGTCAGCCACCGCCGGATCGCCTGCCACATGAGCGCCGAATCACCGCTCAAGCATCTCTATCTGGTCGACGGATCCGGCTTTATCTTCCGCGCCTACCACGCGCTGCCGCCGATGACGCGGCCCGACGGCACGCCCGTCAATGCCGTCTACGGCTTCTGCAACATGCTGATGAAGCTGCTGCGCGAGACCGATGCCGACCATCTCGCCGTGATTTTCGATGCCTCGCGCGAGACCTTCCGCAACGACCTCTATCCGCAATACAAGGCCCATAGGCCCGACACGCCGGAGGAACTGGTCCCCCAGTTCCCGCTGATCCGCGCGGCCGTGGAAGCCTTCAACATCCCCTGCATCGAAATGGCGGGATACGAGGCGGACGACATCATCGCCACCTATGCGCGGCTGGGGGTGGAACGCGGCGCCGACGTCACCATCGTGTCCTCGGACAAGGACCTGATGCAGCTGGTCGGCGACCGGGTCACGATGTTCGACGCGATGAAGAACAAGGTCATCGACCGCGACGGCGTGATCGAACGCTTCGGCGTCGGCCCGGAGAAGGTGATCGAGGTTCAGGCGCTGACCGGCGATCCCACCGACAATGTGCCGGGCGTTCCCGGCATCGGCGTCAAGACCGCAGCCTTGCTGATCGGCGAGTATGGCGACCTGGAGACGCTGCTGGCCCGGGTCGGGGAGATCAAGCAGCCGAAACGCCGGCAAAGCCTGATCGACCATGCCGAGGCGGCGCGGATTTCGCACCAGCTGGTGCGGCTCAAGGACGACGTGCCGGTGGCGCACGGGCTGGACAGTCTGGGCAAGCGCGAGCCCGACCGCGACGCGCTGGCCGCATTCCTGACCGAACAGGGGTTCCGATCCATCGTGACCCGGCTCGCCCCGGCACAGCATGCGGCCGCACCCGCCGTCGCCGCAGCCGCGCCGGCCGCCGAGACGGTTTCGTCCCCAGAAGCCACGGCCGATTATGAACTGGTGCAGGACATCGAGGCGCTGGACCGCTGGATCGCCGCCGCGCGGACGGCTGGCTTCGTCGCCATCGACACCGAGACGACATCGCTGAACGCCCTGCGCGCAGACCTGGTCGGTGTCTCGCTCGCGCTCGCGCCCGGACGGGCCTGCTATATCCCGCTTGCCCACAAGGCGGCTGGCAGCGGCCAGGGCGCACTCGACCTGGGCCAGACGGATGCCGCCGCCGCCGTGGAGCGACCGCGCCAGATTGCATTGGCCGACGCGCTCGACCGGTTGCAGCCGCTGCTGGAAGACCCGTCCGTCCTCAAGATCGGGCAGAACGCGAAATACGACGCAACGGTCCTGTCGCGCTACGGCATCGCGATGGCTCCGATCGACGACACCATGCTGCTGTCCTTCGTGCTCGACGGCGGCCGGCACGGGCACGGCATGGACGAACTGGCTGAGCTTCACCTGAACCACACCACCGTAAAATACAAGGATGTGGTCGGCAGCGGC
>JBFWNZ010000075.1:0-12974 GCA_050250795.1 Alphaproteobacteria bacterium
CACCACGACCTGGGCGAAGCGGACCGCGCGCTCGGTATCGGCGCCGGACAGCCGCTCCAGCTTTTCGTCGATCCGCGCGCGGCGGCGCAGGCCGGCGGTATCGAACAGCTTCACCGGCCGGCCGTCATAGGCCCAGTCCACGCCGATGGAATCGCGAGTGATGCCGGCCTCCGGCCCGGTCAGCATCCGCTCTTCGCCGAGCAGGCGGTTGACCAGGGTGGACTTGCCGACATTCGGCCGGCCGACGATGGCAAGCTGCAACGGCCCGGCCGGCAGCACCTCCTCGTCGTCGGTTGCGACGGGACCGCCCACCGGCTCGTCGTCCGGTGCCGCTTCGGGCGCGGCGGCGGCGTCGGCGAAAGGCTGAATGGCGGCATAGAGGTCGGCCATGCCCTCGCCATGCTCGGCCGAAATCGGAACCGGGTCGCCGAGCCCCAGCCCGAAGGCGTCGTAGAGCCCACCCTCGCCGCTGCGGCCCTCGCATTTGTTGGCGATCAGCACCACCGGCGTCACGGCGCGGCGCAGCAGCTTGGCGAAATGCTCGTCCATCGGCGTCACGCCGGCGCGGGAATCGATCAGCAACAGCGCAAGATCCGCCTCGGCGATGGCGCGCTCGGTCTGCTGGCGCATGCGCGCCTCCAGCGCGTCGGGCGAGGCCGCCTCCTCCAGCCCGGCCGTGTCGATCACACGGAACCGCAGATCGCCCAGCCGCGCGTTGCCCTCGCGCCGGTCGCGGGTCACGCCCGGCGTGTCGTCGACCAGCGCCAGACGCTTGCCGACCAGCCGGTTGAACAGCGTCGACTTGCCGACATTCGGACGGCCAATGATGGCAACAGTGAAGGTCATGGGTCCCACGCGCCGCCCCGATCCGGGGCAAGCCTCAACGATATGCGATCAACTGGCCGTCGTCGGTCAGGAAATAGACCGTGCCGCCCGCGACGACCGGGGCAAGATTAACGCCCTCCGGCAGTTCGATGCGGCCAAGAAGCTCGCCTGTATAGGGCGACACCGACAGCGCCTCGCCCTGGCTGCCCGGCACGATCAGCCGGTCGCCCGCCAGGACCGGGCCCGACCATTTGATGCGGTCTTCCTTGTCCTCGGGATCGGCCCAGCGCGGCAAGGGCTGGACCCAGCGGATGCGACCGTCGCGCCGCGTGACGCAGTACAGCTCGCCGTTGGTGCCCAGCACATAGACGAAATTACCGGCGACCCAAGGCGTCTCGACCCCGGCGATGCTGCGCTCCCAGGCACGGGCACCGGTGCGCTGATCGATGGCGACGAAGCGACCGGAATGGCTGACGGCCAGCACCAGCCCCCGGTCGATCACCGGATTGCCGCGGATATCGGCCAGCGATGACAGCGCGTCCAGGCCGCGGACGCTGATCAGGTTATCCGACCAGAAGGGCCGGCCGTTCTCGATCCGCAGCGCGAACAACTCGCCCGAGGAATAGGGCACGACCACGGTGCCGGCCGTCACGGCCGGGCTGCCCGCACCGAGCAGGCCCGCGGACTCGCTGAGTCCGGAATGCGACCACTGCTTCTCGCCGTTGGTGGCGTTCAGGACCGTCAATTGGTTGTCGATGCTGACCACGAAGACCCGGTCGTCGCTGACCGTCGGCGCCCCGCGCACGGGCCCCGGCAGGGGCTTCTGCCACTGGACCGATCCATCGCGCGCATCCAGGGCGAACAGCGCGCCATAGCCGGTGGACACATAGAGCCGCCCATAGGCGAAGGCCAGCCCGCCGCCGAATGCCTCGTCGTCGTCGTCCGGCACGTTCAGGCTATGCGTCCACAGCCGCCCGCCCGTCTGTGCATCGAAGGCGGAGACGTCGAAGTCGATATCCATCGTGTAGACGCGCCCGTCGGCCACCACGGGCGGCGTCAGCAGGCGGCGGTTCTCGCTGGAGCCCGAACCGGCATCCACCGCCCAGACGCGCTGCAGATTGCCGGATACCGCCAGATGATGCATCGCATGATCGGGATAGCCGCCGGCCTGGGGCCAGTCGGGATTGGGATGCGGCGGCGGCAGCATGACACGCAGATCGGCGATGCGCGGATCGGGCGAGACGTCGATATCCTGAAGGATCACCGGGATGCGCTCGCCCGGCAGCGGCTTCTTCTCCTCGTCGAACCAGCTGCATCCCGCCGCCGTCAACGCCAGAAGCAGCACCGTCGCCGCGTGCGCTTGGGAAGTCCGAAAAACGCGCATCAGCTGCCGAGTGCGCGCAGCATTTCGGAGGCGCGTCCGCGCATGCCCGCCGGCGCGCCCGGATCGTCGACGAGGCGGGTATAACGGTCGCGGGCCGCGGCCGTGTCGCCGCCGCGCAAGGCTGCGGCGGCCAGCAGTTCCCGCGCGGTATAGCGCCACGGATTGTCGTCGGCGGTCAGCGGCTGCAGGCGGGCCGCCGTCTGCTCGGCCGGCGCAGTGTCGAGGCGATAGACCACGGCATGAAGCAGCGCGGCGTCGCGGTACAGCGCATCCGCCGACGCGTCGGCGGCGACCTCCTCGTACAGTGCGACGGCACCGTCGATATCCCCCGCCGCCGCCTTCAGGTCCGCCGCCCGCAGCCGCGCCAGCATGGCATAGCCGGCCGTGCCGTCGCCGGCCAGGGCATGCAACGCATCGGCCGCAGCGGCCGGCGGCTCGATCTGCTCGGCGGCAACGAAACGGTTGCCCAGCGCCTGGCGGCGTTCGGTCGAATAGTGCTTCCAGCCGACATTCGCGGCGGTCCCCAGAACCAGCAGCACCGCCCCGCCGATCACATAGCGGCCATACCGGCGCCACAGGCGGCTGTAGCGGTCCTGACGAAGATCGGCATCGACTTCCTGAAAGATATCGCCCAAGCGGCTTCTCCAATCGCCCCGCGAAGGGCGGCTACCATAGCCCCCGGCCGCCGCCCTGGCAAAGGGTTCGCGCCCCTTCGCCGCACCATGCGGCAAACCTTGCACCCCGATACCGGAATGCGCGACTATCGACGCGGGCGTCGCGCGGACGCCGCGATCGACAGGTGGGCCGGTTGCTGAGCCGAAAGCGAGTTTCAGGAGTTTCGACACTCGGCCTGCCCCGCGCCGCCAAACCACTTCATCCGGGCCGCTGGCGATATGGCGCTCTTGCGCTTGCCCTGGCCGTGGCAGCCTGCGGCGCGGAAACCCTGGCCGTGGCGTCGATGGCCACGATCATCAACACGGACAAGCTGCCCTCGGACTACATCGCCGAGGTCGCGACCGGAATGGATTGCAACACGATCCGGGCCAACCGGGACGGCGGACAGGTGTGCCGGGACCCCAATTCGGGACAGGTCTACGAGCGGCCGGTCTATTGCTATCGCACGCTGGGTCAGATCACCTGTTACGACAAGCCCGAGCCCTATGGGGCAAGCACAAGGGCGGTACGCTGACGAACGAGGAAGCGCGATGACGGAAGTGATCGATTTCCTGATGGATCGGCGACAGCGCGCAAGCGCGCGGTTCAAGCCCCGCATCTTCTTCAACCGCCACGAAATGCGACTGCTTCTCGACGTCTACAGCCGGCGTGTGGCCAGCGGCGAGTGGCGCGACTATGCAATGGACCAGCAGGGCAATTGCGCGGTCTTCTCGATCTTCCGCCACAGTTACGACGCGCCGCTGTTTTCCGTGACCAAGCGGGTCGACGGCCGCCGCTGCGACTACCTCGTCTTCAGCGGTCCGCAGAAGCTTAAGCAGGCCGCCTCCCTGGCCGACGCCCTGGCCGTGTTCGACCGGCCGATCCGCCTCGTCAGCCGGCGGAATTAAGACCGGAAACACTCCCTCCGGACTCGGACACCCCGCCGAGCAACCTTAAGTTGACGCTGCCGTCCGGGGGCCGCGGATGCCACCCGGAGAGGGCGCATTCCTTCGCATGGCCGAATGGTAAAAATTTTGTGTCCCCGAGTCGCGTGTGGGATTCCAGCGACTTGCGTGAACGATTCCCGCAATGCGGGTTCTCGATGCCAGTTCCTCTCCCGAAACGTGGTTGCGCCCCGCGGTAGGCGGATGACAGGATGCCGCACTCGACGAACCGGATTCGCCAATGAATCCGGGACCTGACCGGAACCTTACAGCGACAGTAGAACGATAATGGCGGCAGGGCATGTTGAGACCATGGCAATCCCGATATATGGTGGGCGGGGTTCATCGTTGGAACTAGATATTGTTTCAGCGAGACGGCTATGCACGGGCTCGGCTTGGTAAGTCACAAAGCAAGGGGATTGGCATGGATTGGACGGATACCCGTGTCGCACAGTTGCGGAGCCTCTGGTCGGAGGGCCTCAGCGCAAGCCAGATTGCGGACCATCTCGGCGGTGTGACGCGCAATGCAGTGATCGGCAAGGCACACCGGCTCGGACTGTCGTCGCGCCCCTCGCCGATCAAGCGCACCCTGCCCATGATCGCGGCGCTCGGCGAACGGATGTGCCAGTGGCCGATCGGCAATCCGGGCGAAATGGGCTTCCACTTTTGCGGGCGCCCGGCCGAAACCGGCCGGCCCTATTGCGAGGGCCATTGCAACATGGCCTATCGTCGCAAGGCCGAGAACGCCGCCTGACGACGGCAGCTGCCGCCGGCGCTCACGCCGCGGCGGGAACAACCGTCGGCACGCGATCCAGCGCGGCCAGCACGACGCCGGCACCGGCATCGGGACGGCAGGCATTCTCCGACAGATGCCGCCGCCAGGCCCGCGCGCCGGGTATGCCCTGAAACAGGCCGAGAATGTGCCGGGACATGCCCATGAGCGGCGTGCCGAGGCCGAGTTCGCGTTCGATATAGGGTAGATACGCGCGTACCACCGCATGCCGGTCCGGCACCGCGTGACCGGCGCTGAAATAGCGCCTGTCGGCCTCGGCAAGGATCCACGGCGTCTGATAGGCCGCCCGCCCCAGCATCACCCCATCGACATAGCGCAGATGGGCGTCGATCGCGACGTGACTGTGCACGCCGCCATTCAGCACGACCGTCATCTCCGGGAACGCGCTTTTGAGGCCATAGACGAGATCGTAGCGCAGCGGCGGAATCTCGCGGTTCTCCTTGGGGCTGAGGCCTGAAAGCCAGGCCTTGCGGGCATGGACGATCACCCGCTCGCATCCGGCATCGCGCAGGCGCGGCACGAATCCGCACAGCGTAGCCCAGGGGTCCTGGTCGTCGATGCCGATGCGGCATTTGACCGTCACCGGCACGGATACCGCCCCGCGCATGGCCGCCACCGACCGTGCGACAAGGTCCGGTTCGGCCATCAGGCAGGCACCGAAGCGGCCCGATTTCACGCGGTCGCTGGGACAGCCGACATTCAGGTTGATCTCGTCATAGCCGAACCCCTCGCCGATCCTTGCCGCCTCGGCCAGGGCGTCCGGATCGGCGCCGCCCAGTTGCAGCGCGACGGGATGCTCCGCCGCGTCGAACCCCAGCAGCCGCTGCCGGTCGCCATGCAGGACCGCCGCCGCCGTCACCATCTCGGTATACAGCAGCGCATGCCGGCTGATCAGCCGCAGGAAATAGCGGCAGTGCCGGTCGGTCCAATCCATCATCGGCGCCACGGCCAGACGGTGCGCGTCGAACACAGGTTACCTGCATGCAGCGGTTGCCGGCGGCCGCGGCCGCCGAGCCTTCCGCCTTTATATCGTCGAAACGCGCCGGAGAAAAACCTCGGGCCGTTGCAGGAATTTCCGACCGAAGCCGGAACGAGGCCACCCCTCCGCCGTTACCTCAGACGGGAGGGCCTCCCGCGCTCGAAACCGGGAAGGCCCGACGATACGACGACGATTGCGCGAGACCGATCCGTGAACGACCTCCAGACAGCCGACGCGGCGACATCCGGACGGAAGGCCAGCGTCCGCAGCCATCTGCGCGCGGCCACCGCCACGATGCATGACCGCCTGCACGGGGCACCGCCGCTGGCGCGCCTCGCGAAGGGCGATCTGGACCGGCACGCATATGCCGCGATCCTGCAGGCGCATCTGCTCTTCCATCGTCATATGAGGCCGGCTGCAGAGACCGCCGCAATCGCCATGGACCTGCCCGCAATCGCAACCCGCAGCGAATGCCGGCGGCAGCGTATCCGCCAGGATTTGCGCGATCTCGGCGTGGAACCGAGGGACGCGCCCAGCCCGCCCCGGTCCACCGATGGCTTCGCCGTCGGCGGTGCCTATACCCTTCTGGGATCGGCCCAAGGCGGCCGGATCATCGACCGCCGTCTGGATACCGTCATGCCCGCCATGCCCGGCCGCAGCTTCTTTCGCGGCGAGGCGGAAGAGGATGGCACCTGGCATCTCTTCTGCGACCGGCTCGAAACCTATGGCCGACAGGGCGGCCGACTGCCTGCGCTGACCGCCGGCGCGATGTCCGCATTCGCCGTTTTCCGGCGCTGCCTGGAGACGAGCGTTGACCGATAAGCCCGAACCCGCGGCGATGGGTTCCGATCTGACGGACTGCGACCGCGAACCCATACACATCCCGGGCAGCATCCAGCCGCAAGGCGCCCTGTTCGTCGTCGCGCCCGCAGACGGGCGGGTGCTTCAGGCTGCCATCGGACCCGGCGCATGCGGCATCATCGCCGGCGACCCAGTCGGACATCTTCTGGACGGGCTCCTTCCTCCGGCCGCCTCGCCGATGCTGAGCCTGCTGGACAGCCGCCTGCCGGCGCATGGATCGATCCATCTCGGCACCTTCGCGGGCGATGGGGGCAGCTTCCACGTCGTCGCCCACCGGTCGGACGGAGCGATCGTGGTCGAACTGGAATCAGCGGCAGGACAGGAGCCTGGCTCCTTCGACGAGGTCTATCCGCATGTGCGCGAATTCCTGGAAAGGCTGCATCAGACGGCGGATACCGAGACGCTGGCGAAGGTCGCGGCCCGGCAGATCCGGCGGATCACCGACCTCGACCGGGCCCTGGTCTATCGCTTCGACGAGGCGTGGAACGGCGAGGTGATCGCCGAGGACAGAAACGACAACCTGCCCTCCTATCTCGGCCTGCGCTTTCCCGCCTCGGACATCCCGGCCCAGGCGCGCAAGCTCTACCATCTCAACCGGCTGCGGCTGATCGCCGACGCCACATACACGCCCGTGCCGATCGCGCCCGCGCTCAATCCCGCCACCGGGCGCCCCATCGACCTCAGCCTCGCCGTCCTGCGCAGCGTCTCGCCCGTCCATCTCGAATACATGCGCAACATGGGCACCATGGCGTCGATGTCGATCTCGCTGCTGCGCAACGGCCGGCTTTGGGGCCTGATCTCATGCCACAACCGCGCGCCGGCGCGAGTGCCCTATCACGTTCGCACGGCCTGCGATTTCATCGGCCAGGTCCTGTCGCTTCAGATCGCCGCGACCGAGAGCTCCGCCATCGCGGAACGGCGAAACACGCTTCGCAACGTTCAGACGCGCCTGCTTGCCCATATGGCCGGCGCCGAGCACTTCCTCGACGGCCTCGTCTCGCATCCCGGCGACCTGCTCGCGCTGACCGACGCCGACGGCGCGGCTGTGGTCGCGGGCGGTCACTGCACCCGGATCGGCGAGGCCCCACCGGATGCCGAAATCCTGCGGCTTGTCGAATGGCTGGCCGCGGAGCGGCACGGCGATGTCTTCGTCACCGACAGCCTCGCCTCGCGGCGTCCGGATGGCGTGGCGATCAAGGACCGGGCGAGCGGCGTCCTGGCGATATCGATATCCCAGCTCTACGACAGCTATGTCCTGTGGTTCCGCCCGGAAGCGGTCCGCACCGTCGAATGGGGCGGCGACCCCCGCAAGGGTCCGGACTCGCACGCCGCCGGACTGCGCCTGCATCCGCGCAAATCCTTTGCCGCCTGGCAGGAACTGGTGCAGCTGCATTCGCGCCCGTGGCACAGCGCGGAAGTCGATGCCGCCTCGGAACTGCGCACGGCCGTCGTCGATATCGTGCTGCGGCGCGCCGAGGAAATGGCCGCCCTCTCGGAACGGCTGGTCAGCATCAACAAGGAACTCGAAGCCTTTTCCTATTCCGTCAGCCACGACCTGCGGGCGCCGTTCCGGCACATCGTGGGCTACGCGCAGCTGCTGCGGAAATTCGAGGGCAAGAGCCTGACCGAGCGCGGACAACGCTATATCGACACCATCGTCGAATCCGCCATCTCCGCCGGGACCCTGGTCGACGACCTGCTCAGCTTCTCACAGATGGGCCGCTCCGCCCTTCGGCCGACCGCCGTCGACATGGACCTTCTGGTCGCCGAGACCCGCAAGCGGATGGAGATGCACGCGGCCAGACCGGAGCTGCGCTGGCGGATCGAGCCGCTGCCCAAGGTGCAGGCCGATCCCAGCATGCTGCAACTGGTCGTTCAGAACCTGCTGGAGAACGCGATGAAGTTCACGCGCGGCCGCGATCCCGCCCTGATCGAGGTCGAATGCCTGCCGGACGCACGGGAGCACATCATCCGGGTCCGCGACAACGGCGCCGGCTTCGACATGGCCTATGTCGGCAAGCTGTTCGGCGTGTTCCAGCGGCTGCATCGCGTGGAGGAATTCGAAGGAACGGGCATCGGCCTGGCCAACGTCAAGCGGATCGTCGAGCGCCACGGCGGACGCGTCTGGGCCGAAGGCAAGGTGAATGGCGGCGCATCCTTCCATTTCGCACTTCCGAAGGAGACGACGAGGTAATCATGGCAGAGTTGAAACCCATACTGCTGGTGGAAGACAGCCCGAACGATGTCGAACTGACGCTTGCGGCGCTGGAGCAATGCCAGCTCGCCAACGATGTGATCGTCGTGCGCGACGGCGCGGAGGCGCTGGACTACCTGTATGCCCGCGGCGCATTCGCGAGCCGCAACACAGGGGAGCCGGCGGTCGTCCTGCTCGACCTGAAGCTGCCGAAGGTCGACGGCCTTGAGGTTCTCGAAGCGATCAAGAACGACGCCAACCTGCGGCATACGCCGGTGGTCATGCTGACCTCGTCGCGCGAGGAGCGCGACCTCATCCGCAGCTACAGCCTGGGCGTCAACGCCTTCGTCGTGAAGCCGGTCGGGTTCGAGCAGTTCTTCAAAGCGATTCAGGAACTCGGCATGTTCTGGGCGGTGCTCAACGAGCCGCCGCCGAGCGGCCTGCGGATAAAGGCGCCGGCATGATCGGGGCCGTGCATATCCTGCATCTGGAGGACAGCACGTTCGACGGCGACCTTGTGCGGGAGTTCCTGCTGGCCGAAGGGCTCGACTGCACCTTGCACCGGGTCTGGACGCGCGAGGCGTTTGCCGATGCGCTGGCGCGCGATGGCTTCGACCTGATCATCGCGGACTACATGCTGCCGGATTTCGACGGATTTTCGGCGCTCGAACTCGCCCGAGCCAGGGCGCCGGACCTGCCCTTTATTTTCGTATCGGGCGCGCTGGGCGAGGAGCTGGTCGTCGACGCCCTGAAGCGGGGCGCAACCGACTATGCCGTGAAGCAGCGGCTGGAGCGGCTGCCCGGCGTGGTCCGCCGCGCCCTGGCGGAAAGCGAGGAGCGCGAGGAACGCCGGCGTGCCGAGATTGCCCTGCGGGCCAGCGAGGAACGCTTCCGCGCCATCGTGGAGACGACCCCCGAATGCGTGAAGCTGGTCGCCGCCGACGGCACGCTGCTGCATATGAACTCGTCCGGCCTGGCCATGCTCGGCCCCGAACGCGCCGCCACCGCGATCGGCAGCAGCATCTACGATCTCATCCTTCCCGAGCATCGCGACCGGTTCGCGGCCTTCAGCGCCCGCATCCGGCGCGGGGAAAAGGGATCGCTGGAATACGACATGCTGGACGGCGCGGGACAGCGCCGGCATCTGGAGACCCATGCCGCACCGTTCCGCGATTCCGACGGTTCCCTCGTGATGCTTGCGATCACGCGCGACGTGACCGACCGCCGGCGGACGGAAGCGGCCCTGCGCGAACGCGACGAACGGCTGCGCGGCCTGAACGAGACCTTGGAGCAGCGGGTCGTCCAGGCGACCGCGGCGCGCGAGGCGATGCTCGCGAAGCTGCACGACGCGCAGCGGCAGGAGACATTGGGCCAATTGACCGGCGGCGTCGCGCACGACTTCAACAATCTTCTGACGCCGATCGTCGGCGGCCTGGATGCGCTGCGCCGGCGGCATGGCGAGGACGCCCGCGCACAGCGGCTGATCGCCGGCGCGCTGCAAGCCGCGGATCGCGCGCAGACGCTGGTGCAACGGCTGCTGGCCTTTGCCCGGCGGCAGGTGCTGGACCCATGCGCGGTCGATGTCCCCACGCTGATCGACGGCATGGCCGACCTGATTACCCGGTCGATCGGCCCGCAGATCCGGCTGGTCACGCCCTTTGCCGCTGGATTGCCGCATGCGCGCGTCGACCCCGCGCAGTTGGAACTGGCATTGCTCAACCTGGCGCTGAATGCCCGCGACGCCATGCCGGAGGGCGGGACGCTGCGGGTGGACGCCGACCGGCAGGTCGTGGGTCCCGAGCACGGCAATGGGCTGCGCCACGGCGAGTATGTGCGGCTGTCCGTCACCGACTCCGGCGTCGGCATGGACGAAACGACGCTCAAGCGCGCGATCGAGCCCTTCTACTCGACGAAGGGTGTCGGCAGAGGCACGGGGCTGGGTCTGTCCATGGTGCATGGGCTGGCCGGACAATCGGGCGGTGCCCTGGTGCTGAGCAGCGTCCCCGGAAAAGGAACCCGGGCGGAAATCTGGCTTCCGGTCGCCGCGGAACCGGCCGACAGCCCGAACGCCTATGAAGCAGAGCCGATTGCCGGCAGCCAGCCCGCCACCATCCTGCTGGTGGATGACGAACCGCTGGTCAGGGCCGCGACGACGGACATGCTGGCCGATCTCGGCCATAGCGTCATCCAAGCGGATTCGGCCGTCCAGGCGCTGGAGACGCTCGATTCCAGGCCGCTTCCCGAACTCGTGGTCACCGACTATCTCATGCCCGGCATGAACGGCGCGGAACTGGCCGCCGCGATTCGTACGCGCCATCCGGCCATGCCGATTCTGCTGATGACGGGATATGCCGGACTGGCGGGAGGAACGATGGCCGACCTTCCGCTGCTGCCGAAGCCGTTCCGGCTGCCGGAACTGGCCGCGGTGCTGGCGCGGCTTCTCCCGGTCGATCCCGTCTAGGCTGCGCCGCGCAGCACCCGTTCCGGCGGCAACCGCAGCGTGACCCGCGTGCCCTGGCCGACCTGGCTTTCGAGCGTCAGCGAGCCGCCATGCAGTTCGGCAAACGCGCGCGACAGCGGCAAACCGAGCCCGACGCCTTCGTAATCCTGGCTCAGGGCGGTTTCCACGCGCATGAATGGCTCCATGACCTTGGACAAGGCGTCCGCCGGGATGCCGATGCCCGTATCCGCCACCGTCAGCAGCAGCCCTCCTTCCGCCGGCCATGCCGCGTCGACACGGATACGGCCGCCCGCAGGAGTGAACTTCACGGCATTGGTCAGCAGATTCATGACGATCTGCCGGAACAGCCGCTCATCGCCCTGGATAGCGACCCCGGACAAACCCTCGCCGAAGCGGAGATCGAGATTCTTGCTCCGCGCGCGCTCCTGAACCATGACGCCGCAACGGCGTATCGCGCGCTCCAGGTCGAACCGCTCCTCCATCAACTCGATCCGGCCGGTTTCGACCCGTGCCATGTCCAGGACGTCGTTGAGCAGAGACAGGAGGTCCGTGCCGCCGTCGTAGATATAGCCGGCATATTCGCGATATCGCGCGTCGCCGAGCGGGCCGAACAGCTCGTTCTTCAGAACCTCCGAGAAGCCGATGACCGCATTCAGGGGCGTGCGCAATTCGTGGCTGACATTCGCCAGGAAATCGCTCTTCGCCCGATTGGCGAGGATCGCCGCGTCGCGGGCCCCGACCAGAGCCGCTTCCGCGCGCTTCTGGTCGCTGATGTCGCGCAGCACGACGAGGCAATGGGTCACGGTGCCATCGTCGTCCTGAACCGGCGTGACGCCGACGGCGATGCTCCAACTCCGGTCATCGATCCGCCGCCCGACGAATTCGCCATGCCAGGACCGGCCGGCCGCGATCTCGGCCCGGATGTCCTCGACCGGCAGCGCATCCGGCTCGACAGGACGTGCAAGCTCGAAAACCGTACGACCGTAGCAGGCCGGAGCACGACGCCCCGTCGCAGCCTCGAATGCCGGATTCACATAAGATACGCGAAGCTGGGGATCGGTCAGGGCGGTCGCATCCGGCGCCTGCTCCATGACGGTGGCGAGCAGAGCGTTCTGCCGACGATGATCGCGCAAGGCCGTCACCATGCCGGCAAAGGCCGTCGTCATCTCCTGAACCTCGCGATACGGGCTGGCGATGCCCATATCGCCGTCGAGCCGGCCATGCCCGATGGCCAGGGCACGCTCGCGCAGCTGCGCCATCGTGCGGCCGAGGCTGCCGGCGAACAGAAGACCGGCGATGCAGGCCAGCGCGCCGATGACGGCGGCAAGATAGACGTTGTGCAGCTGGTTGCGCTTCAGTTCGACCAGGAAATCGTCTTCCGGCATGTAGATGCCGATGATCCAGGGCCAGCGCGCATCCCCGAAGGGCGCGAACACGGCATGCCAGTCGCGGGCCTGATACGAGAAGGTGGTGAACCGCGGCGCATCGAGTTCGATTCTCGGCGTCGCCGCTGCCACGGCCTGGCCGGAGCGGCCGGGCGGCAAGGCCCAGAGTGTTGCCGCAGCGGCCTTGGCAACCGGATCCTCCAGCTCCTCGACGCGGGTGAAGCGGAGCTTGTCCCCCGTCCCTTCGGGTCGCGTCGGCATGCTGACGCCTGGAACCGCCAGCACCTCGCCGTCCGCGCTGAGAATGAAGGCCGATCCGTTCCGGCCCAGTGCCAGCCCGTTGAGAAATTCGCCGATCGCACCGATTTCCACGTCGACGCCGATCACGCCGGCCAGGCTTCCCGCCTTGGTGTAGATCGGACTGGCCGCCGTCACGCCCGGCTGGCGCGAGGTGAAGAAGATATAGGGGTCGGTCCAGACCGGTCCGCCGCGCG
>JBFWNZ010000076.1:0-12937 GCA_050250795.1 Alphaproteobacteria bacterium
ACCGCCGCACCGCGCGGATGCGGGAAAGGCCGCAAATGTAAACAGGGGCGTCGCGTCCCCGTTTGGCTTTCCCTCCCTGCAAAGCCGTCATGCGCGGGCTTGACCCGCGCATCTCCAGGCGGGCGCGGCGTCGCGCGAATGCGGCCGGGGCCATGCCGCTGCGTCGCGATGCGCGGATCAAGTCCGCGCATGACGGACAGGAAAGGGCGGGCCGGAGGCGCGGCATGGGCCGCCGCACCGCGCCGATGTCATCATTTGTCATCGTCGCGGTTCCCGGACGTGCGCGCGGCCTGCGCGCGGTTCGCGGAAAGGCCGCAAATGTAAACATGCCCCCCCCCCCTCCGTCATTCCGGCCGCAGCGCAGCGGAGAGCCGGACTCCAGGGACGATAGGCTGTGCCGCCGGCCCTGGAGTCCCGCCTTCGCGGGAATGACGGCCTTGGAGCGCCGCGGCCCGTTCCGCGCGCGGCCGATGGCCGTTGCTCCCGCGCCGGGCTGCGATATGTCATCATCGGGACGCGCCCTCGCGCAGCGTGCTGCGCGGATGTCAGCATATGTTAACAGGGGGCCTCGGCGCGGCGCGCGAAGGCCGGTGCCCCCGGATGAAGCCGGGCTTTTGGATATGGGGTGCGAAATCAGGAATAAAAGCGGAATCGGGGGTGATTTATCCCGGCACCCGTAGCGGCCCCGACCGCCGCGCCCGCGCCCAGCCTTGACGCGAAAGGAACCGACCATGACCCGTACCGACCCGATCACCATCGGCGCCTTCGTCCATGCGGCCCCCGCCGCGGCCTGGCGGGCCTTCACCACGCCAGAGGCGATCACCCAGTGGAACCAGGCCTCGCCGGACTGGCATTGTCCCTGGGCGGAGGTCGATCTGCGCGAGGGCGGGCTGCATCGCGCCCGCATGGAGGCACGCGACGGCTCCTTCGGCTT
Organism: Alphaproteobacteria bacterium; assembly: GCA_050250795.1. GTDB lineage: Bacteria > Pseudomonadota > Alphaproteobacteria > UBA8366 > UBA8366 > JBFWNZ01. Next base: position 935 of record JBFWNZ010000076.1, read on the forward strand.
CGACCTGACCGGCACCTATGAGGAGGTGGATGCCCCCCGGGCGCTCACCCTGCGCCTCGAAGACGGCCGCCGCGCCCGCACCACCTTCGCCCCAGAGGGACAGGGCACCCGCGTCGTGACCGTCTTCGATCCCGAGGCGACCAACCCCGTCGACATGCAGCGCGCCGGCTGGCAGGCGATCCTCGACAGCTATGCCGCGTATGTGGAACGGACTGGCGGGGGCGGGTGAGCGGTTTGAGCCCTGATCTAGTGGCACCGCAAGCGCAGAATATCTACAGTGATTACTCTGTTGATATCTTATTCGAGTTTGACTCCTCGCGCCACTCACTCCTGAGCATTAAGAATCCTGTACGAGAAATGTCACCATCTTCATCTATAAACCCATTCGACTTTAGCAGGTAAATATCTTCGGTGCTAAACATGCTTCGAATGGCATCCCACCGTTTGTTTATCGAAGATATAGACAGATTCTCATGGCCTCCAATTTGTTCTAAAATTGTCCGAATTAATTGACGTAATCTTATGCGAGTTCTACGGGTGGGATGAAATTGCTCCAATTCAGCTTGTTGAATTCGGTGCTGTAAAGATTCGACCTCGGCTCGAGCTTGGGCGAGACCCATTTCCCGTTCTCGGAGTTGCTCAGCGATTTTCCTTTTTTCTCCTTCTTGAAGCATTGCTTTATTCAGTAAATCTTCGATAATTCTCGTCCTCTCTTCCTCCTGTTTGCGTATTTCAGATAGTTCTTTCTCTATTTCTTTTTCGGCGACAGGGATATTAAAGGGAATTTTATCAAATTTATCCCCCAGTCTCGAATACCCTTCATCAATGTGGCGTAGCCTTTCGCTAAATCCACTCTCTATTCTGCCTAAAATCTCTGAAACATTATTAGTAAAGTGATAGGTTCTATCGTAAAATGTATTGCTTGTCTCTGTCGCTTTTAAATAAAAAATAATCGATAAAGACATTGAGAACAAAGCCAGTATTATGGACAGTAAGTCCGTTGGACTCAATTGTGCTATATCAATATTCCATTCGGATATTATCGCTTTATAACAAAATGTAACGGTGACAGCGAGAATGGAAAGGCTGCTCGCCCATTTTAGCGAGGACGAATTTTCAAAAAATCTCGCGAATTTTTGATCGGACATACCCTTCCCCCTCCCCCCATCGTTTCTACGGACGCCGCACACACGTCGAGTAGAAAGAGTACACAATCAGTTCAATCTACGAAAGGGCGCTAAGGTAGGAATTAATGCATAATTCCGCCCGGCAAGACTCACGAGAATTTCGTGTACTCCTACCACTCCTCCCCGAACAGGAACTTCCACCCGGCCTTATACGCCACGATCTCCCGCGTCTCCGGCGGCAATGTGTCGAGCACGCTGCGCAGCGTGCGCGTCCATTCTTCGATGCGGGTCATGCGGTCGCCGCCGATGTCGAGCGCGGCGAGGAAGCGCCAGGGCTTGGCCACGATGAGATCGCGCCAAGCCTCGGGGCGGTCCCAGAAGCGGCCGTGGCGCTCGCCGCTGACGGGGTAGATCGAGTTGGGGCCGCCGAAGGCGGTGTCGATGTAGAGGTTGGGATAGCGGTCGAGCCAGTCCGCCAGGAAGTCGGGCGAATAGCGGGAGGCACGGGCGGCGTAGCGGATCTGGGCCAGATGGCACCACAGCACCCTGGCCGCCGGATACTGCGCCAGCATCCGGCCCAGCGGGTCGAGCAGTTCGTCCTCGATCTCGTAATGAATCTGGAAGGGGATGCCGGTTCTGGCCGCGAAGGCGAACAGGCGGTGGCCCGAGGGGCCGTCGATGGGGATGTTCACGTCGCGGAACATGTCGCCGCGCTGTACCTGGCGCGGCGAGGGGTAGTGGCGGAACTCGAACTCGCCCATCAGCGGATAGCGGTGCTCGGCGATGAAGCGCTCATTGTCGTCGAGGAAATGCGCCTCGTTCCGCGTCCAGGCGGGATGGTTGCCGCCATTGCCGGTGGGGATGAAATAGGCCGGGTATGTCTCCCAGGCCTCCAGGGCATGGTCGCTCCAGGTCCGGCCCTGCTCCACCAGCTTGCCCGGCTGGTCCGCCGACAGGCACATCATGGCGATGCCGGCGCGGTCCATGTCGCGGGTGAAGTCGGCCAGGTCGATATCGACCGGGTTATAGGAGCTTTCGATATCCAGCACCGGCAGCACGCCGTCGCGGCGGAAGGCCGCGATGCGGTCGAGATAGAGCGGCCGGGCGCGGGCGAAGTCGAAGGGCTGGAGCGCGCGGGCCGGGAAGGGCGCCAGCGCCGCCAGGGCCGCGCCGCCCGAAAGCTGGAGAAACCGCCGACGCCGCATGGGCCGCCTCCGCCGCCGAAGCCCGGCAGATGCCGCCGGGCCCCGCAGAAGATTACGCCCGCGGAATGCCCGGCATCCAGCGCCCTGACTACCGTCCCGCCGCATACCCCTGCATGCCGCGCGGGTTCGCGGCGGCCTTGAGCAGGCCGTCCTGCTGGGACGCCGCGCACATGCGGCCCTCGGACCAGTCGCCGCCGACCTCGACGAGATGGCCGCGCCGCCGAAGCTCGCGGATCGTCTCGGGCGGGAAGCGGCCCTCCAGCACCAGCCGGCCGGGGGTGGCGCGGCGGGGGTAGAAGGAGCTGGGGAAATGCTCGTTGTGGAAGGAGGGGGCGTCGATGGCCTGTTGCAGGTTCATGCCATGCAGGGCGTGGCGCAGCAGGAAGTTGAGCTGCCACTGGTCCTGCTGGTCGCCGCCGGGGGTGCCGTAGGCGAGCCAGGGCCGTCCGTCCTTGAGCGCCATCGAGGGCGACAGCGTGCTGCGCGGCCGCTTGCCGGGGGCGAGGCTGGCGGGCAGGCCCGGCTCCAGCCAGAACATCTGCGCCCGCGTGCCGAGCGCGAAGCCCAGGCCGGGAATGGCGGGCGAGCTTTGCAGCCAGCCGCCGGACGGCATGGCCGAGACCATGTTGCCGTGCCGGTCGATGATGTCGACATGGCAGGTGTCGCCCGCCACCTGGCCGAGGGGGCCGGGGCGCGGCTCGGCCGGATCGGCGGCGGCGCGGCGGCCGGCGGTGGGCTCGCCGATCCCGGCGAGGTCGGATTTGGCCGAGGGGTCGTCGCCGCTGTGGCGGGCATAGTCGATCTCGGCGCCGAAGCCCTCGATCCGGCCGGGGCGCAGCTCCAGCGACGCCTCGTCGCCGACCAGGGCGCGGCGGCGCGCGGCATACGCCTCCGACAGCAGGGCCTCCATCGGCACGGGCACGAAGTCGGGGTCGCCGTAGAAGGCCTCGCGGTCGGCGAAGGCCAGCTTGGTGCATTCGGTGACGGTGTGGACGAAGTCGGCGCCCAGCGGGTCCATCGCCTCGATCGGAAAGCCGTCGAGCAGCGACAGCGCCTGAAGCTGCACCGGCCCCTGGCTCCACGGGCCCCCCTTGAGCACGGTCATGCCGCGGAAATCGAGCCGGGCCGGGGCCTCGTAGCGGGCGCGCCAGCGGGCCATGTCCTGGCCGGTCAGCAGGCCGGCATGGCGGCGGCCGGTCACGTCCATGAATTCGTTGCGGCAATGGCGGTCGACGGCCTCGGCGATGAAGCCCTCGGCCCAGGCGCGGCGCATCGCCTCGATCCGCTCGGCGCGGTCGGGACCGGCGGCGCGGCCCTCGGCCAGCAGACGCTCCCAGGTGGCGGCCAGCGTGGGGTTCGCATGCAAGGCGCCGGGGGCGGGCGGCCGGCCGTCCTTGAGCCAGAGAGCCGCCGATTCCGGCCATTCCGTCTCGAACAGGGGCTGGACGGCGGCGATGGCGTCGCCGACGCGGGCGACCATCGGCGCGCCCCTGGCGGCATAGCCCAGCGCCGGGCCGAACACCTCCTCCACCGGCAGGGTGCCGTGGTCGCGCAGCATCAGCATCCAGGCGTCGAAGGCGCCGGGGACGACGGCGGCGAGCAGCCCGGTGCCGGGCACCAGCCCCAGGCCGAGGCCCCGGTAATGCCCGCCGGTCGCGGCGGCGAGGGCCGGGCCCTGGCCGCAGAGCACGACGGACTCGCCGGTTGCCGCGATGTGCAGGATGGCGGGCATGTCGCCGCCGGGGCCGTTCAGATGCGGCTCCACCACCTGGAGGGTGAGGCCGGCGGCGACCGCCGCGTCGAAGGCGTTGCCGCCCAGCTCCAGCATCCGCATGCCGGCCGCCGAGGCCAGCCAATGCGTGGAGGAGACGACGCCGAAGGTGCCGAGAATCTCGGGCCGGGTGGTGAACATGCGCGCAACTCCGCCGCGGGCCGGGGGTGGCGTGGGCGGCGAGGATAGCACGGAAATCGGGTGGCGGGGCGGGCGCGGCGCGCAACCTGCGGCATGGCGGCGCGTTGGCGCGCCCCGCCGGCTGCGGCATACTGGGATACAGTCGAGCGGAGGAGGATGCGATGCGGTGGATCGTCGGAGCGGTGCTGCTGGCCGCCGCCGCGGCGCCGGCCCAGGCGGCCGATGCCGAAGCCGGGGCGAGGCTGGCGCAGCAATGGTGCAGCGGCTGCCACAGCATCGGCGGCAAGCCCGGCCCGGATGCCGCGCCGCCGCTGCCGCCGGGGCCGTCGCGCGACGCGGAATGGGTGCGCGGCTGGCTGCATGCGCCGCATCCGCCGATGCCCGACCTGCAGCTGGGCCGCCAGCAGGTGGACGATCTGGTCGCCTATCTGGAGACCTTGCGGGGGCGTTAGGCCGCGATCAGAAGCGCTGCAGGACGCGGACGATGCGCTTGGTGCGCTCGCTGAACAGCGACGGCATGAAGAAGGTGCCGGCGGCGCGCTTGGAGATTTCCGACAGCGTGGGATAGGGGGCGATGGCGCCGGCGATGGCGCCGATCTTCTGCCGTCCCGCGACCGCCATGACCCAGGGCAGGATCAGGTCGCCCGCCCGCGACGCCGCGATGGAGGCGCCCAGGATGCGGCCGCGCCGGTCGGTGACGACCTTGATCAGCCCCTCTTCCGCGCGCTCGGTCCGGGCGCGGTCGTTCTCGGCCACCGCGAAACGCAGGATGCGAAGGTTTGCGGCGCCGAGGCGGCCGGCCGCCTGCGCCTCGGTCTCGCCGACATGGGCGGCCTCGGGCTCGGTGTATGTGACCCAGGGCACGGCGCGGTGATCCGCCTTGGCCGGCCAGTGGAACAGCGCGTTCTTCAGCACCACGGCCGCGTGATAGCCGGCGACATGGGTGAACTGCATGCCGCCGGTCGCGTCGCCCATGGCGAAGACGCGGCGGTTGGCGGTGCGCAGGCGGGCATCGACCGTAATGCCCTTGGCGCTGTGTTCGATGCCCGCCGTCTCCAGCCCCAGCCGCTCGACCGCGGCGCGGCGGCCGGTCGCGACCAGCAGATGCGAGCCCTCGATGGTGGCGGTCTCGGTCTCGACGCGGATGCCGCCGGGGGTGCGGGCGATGCGGTGCGCGCGCGTGCCCTCATGCAGCGTCACGCCCTCGCGGCGCAGGCGGCGGCGCACGACCTCCGCGATCTCCGGATCGTCCTTGGGCAGGATATCGCGCGACTGGATGAGCGTGACCGCCGCGCCGAGGCGGCGCCAGGCCTGGGCCATCTCGCAGCCGATCGGGCCGCCGCCAAGGATGACGAGATGCGCCGGGCATTCGGTCAGGTCGAAGACCGTCTCGTTGGTGAGGTAGGGGGTCTCGGCAAGGCCCGGCACGTCCGGGATGTCGGGGTGCGAGCCGGTGGCGAGCACGAAGCGCCGGGCATGGATGCGCCGGCCGTCCGCCTCCATGGTCTCGCGGTCGACGAAGCGCGCCTCGGCCTGGATCACCCGCACCCCGAGCGCGGCATAGCGCGCCGCCGAATCCATCGGCGCGATGCCGGCGATCACGCCCCGGACATGCGCATGGACGGCGGCCATGTCGATCTGCGGCTCGCCTGTCCGGATGCCGAAGCGCCCGGCCCCGCGCACGGCGGCGGCGGCATGGCCCGCGGCGAGCAGCGCCTTGGACGGCACGCAGCCGACATTCAGGCATTCGCCGCCCATCTTGCCCCGCTCGATCAGCACCACGCTGGCGCCCATCTGCGAGGCGCCGGCCGCCACGCTCAGCCCCGCCGCGCCCGCGCCGACGACGCACAGATCGACCCGCAGATCCTCCGCCATGGCGCGGTCAGCCCAGCGACTTCGAGACGATCTCGAACACGTCGCGCGACAGCCCCTTGGCGCCGGCGATGCGGCCGAGCTCGCCGCGCATCAGCGCCTGCCGCTCGGGGTCGTAGCGCCGCCAGTGGCCGAGCGCGCCCGACAGCCGGGCCGCGACCTGGGGGTTCAGCTTGTCCAGATCCAGCACACGGTCGGCGAGGAAGCGGTAGCCGGACCCGTCGGCGGCGTGGAAGCGGACCGGGTTGCCGCTGCAGAAGGCGCCGATCAGCGCGCGCACGCGGTTCGGGTTGCGGATCGAGAAGGCCGGGTGGCCGAGCAGCGCCTCGACCTGCGCCAGCGTGTCCGGCAGGGCCGACATCGCCTGGATGCTGAGCCATTTGTCGGTGACGATGGGGTCGTCCTTCCAGCGCGCATAGAAGTCGGCCAGCGCGGCCTCGCGCTCCGGACCCGCAATGTCGGCCAGGATCGCCAGCGCGGCGACGCTGTCGGTCATGTTGTCGGCGGCGCGGTAATGCTGCACGACCAGGTCGCGCATCGCCGGCTCGTCGAGCGCCGCGAGATACCCCAGCGCCAGGTTGCGCAGCTTGCGGCGGCCCGCGCTCTCGGCATCCGGCGAATAGGGCGCGTTGCCCGCGCCGTCGCGATATGTGGCCAGCAGCTTGTCGCGCAGCCCCGCCGCGACCGCGCCGCGCAGCGCCTCACGGGCCGCATGCACGCCGACGACATCGACGACGGGCATCTGCCCGGCGATGAAGTCCTCGCTGGGCAGCGCCAGCGCCTCGGCGGCGAAGGCGCGGTCGGCCGGGGCGTCGTCGAGCAAGCTGCTAAGCGCGCTTATGAATGTGGTGTCGGGTGCGGGCGTCCGTCCGGCCTGAAGTTCCGCGACCATGCGCAGGATCAGCGCGGTCGCGTATTGCTGGCCGGATTCCCAGCGGTTGAAGGGATCGCGGTCATGCGCCATCAGGAAGGCGCGCTCGCCGTCCGGTGTCGCGGTCACAACCTTGGCCGGCGCCGAGAAGCCGCGGAACAGCGAGGGAACCGGCGGTTCCGGCACGTCGATGAAGCGGAAGGTCTCGCTGGCGGCGCGCAGGTCGAGGACGCGCGTCTCCGCCGCCCGGTCCGCCGGCTCGCCCGCCAGTCGCACCGGCAGCGGTTTGCCCGACCGACCGATCAGGCCCAGCGCCATCGGCATGTGCAGCGGCTGCTTGTCCGGCTGGCCCGGCGTCGGCTTGGTGCGCTGGCGCACCGTCAGCATATAGCTCTGCGAGGCGGCGTCGTAGGCGCCGTCGTATTCGATCTCGGGCGTTCCGGCCTGGACGTACCAGCGGCGGAACTGGGTGAGGTCGACGCCCGAGGCATCCTCCATCGCCCGCACGAAGTCGTCGCAGGTGACGGCCTGGCCGTCATGGCGCTCGAAATACAGATCCATGCCGCGCCGGAAGCCCTCGGCCCCCAGCAGCGCATGCATCATGCGGATCACCTCCGCGCCCTTCTCATACACGGTCGCGGTGTAGAAATTGTTGATCTCGATATAGGAATCCGGCCGCACGGGATGCGCCAGCGGCCCTGCATCCTCCGGGAACTGGCGGGCGCGCAGCGAGCGCACGTCCTGGATGCGCTTCACCGGGGCGGAGCGCATATCGGCCGAGAACTGCTGGTCGCGGAACACCGTCAGCCCTTCCTTGAGGCTGAGCTGGAACCAGTCGCGGCAGGTGATGCGGTTGCCGGTCCAGTTGTGGAAATACTCGTGCGCGACGATGCTTTCGATGAAGGCATAGTCGGCGTCGGTCGCGGTCGCCGGGTCCGCCAGCACGTATTTCGCGTTGAAGACGTTGAGGCTCTTGTTCTCCATCGCGCCCATGTTGAAGTCGCCGACCGCGACGATGTTGAAACGGTCGAGGTCGTAGGCGCGGCCATAGGCCTCCTCGTCCCAGCGCATCGACCGCTTCAGCGAATCCATGGCATAGGCGCAGCGCGTCTCGTTGCCGTGCTCCACATACATGCACAGGCGCACATCGCGCCCGTCCATGGTCGCGAAGCGGTCCTCGTAGAGGGCGAGGTCGCCCGCGACCAGCGCGAACAGGTAGCAGGGCTTGGGGAAGGGGTCGTGCCATTCGGCCCAGTGCCGGCCGTCCGCGCCCTGGCCCTCGCCGATCAGGTTGCCGTTCGACAGCAGGACCGGATAGCGGGCGCGGTCGGCCTCCATCCGCACGCGATAGGTGGCCATCACGTCGGGGCGGTCGAGGAACCAGGCGATGTGGCGGAAGCCCTCGGCCTCGCATTGCGTGCAGAAATTGCCGCTGGAGACGTACAGCCCTTCCAGGCGCGTGTTCGCGGCCGGAGCGATGGCGACCGTCGTCTCCAGGGTGAAGCGCGCGGGCGGGGCATGCAGGGTCAGCGTGTCGTCGCCGATTGTGTAGGCCTCCGGCGGCAGCGGCTTGCCGTCCAGCGCCACCGACAGCGTCTCCAACCCCTCGCCGTCCAGCACCAGGGGCGCCGGCCCCTCCGCGGCCCGATGCAGCGACAGCCGCGCGCGGACCAGCGTGCGGTCGGGATCGAGGGCGATGTCGAGATCGACCGTCTCGATGCGGTAGTCGGGGGCGCGATAGGCGTCGAGACGGATGGTCTGGGGGGTATCGGTGCGCATCGCGGCTCCTCGGTTTCGGTCCAGCCTAATCACATAGTCACGGCGGCGCGAGGGCGCCAGCGCGGCGCAATCAACCATCGCGCGATTTGCCTATAATTTTCGCATCCGTAAACCATCCGCTTAGATGTTCTGGCGCATGGTGCGCCTTGCCGCATATGGCGGTGTTCCACATTGGGAGGAGTACGATGCGTACCGATTTTAACCAAACCCTCGTTTCGACCGTGTCCGACAACCACGATCACAGCCTGCTGGGGCAGGTGGGCCTGATCGTCGCGCCGGAGCGCGACACCATCGCCAAATTCTTCCTGGCGGTGGACGAGGATATCCGCAGCCGCGGCTTTTTCCTGGGCGTTTACAGGGACTTCCGTGAGTTCAAGCGGATCAGCCTGGAACAGGGCAAGACCCTGTTCCCGGCCTTCGATCCGGCCTTTCACCAGCTGGATTCGGAGCAGTCCTTCTGGCTCGCCCTGCGGCAGGGAGGGCCGACCGGCCCCCTGGTCGGCATCCAGGGCGGCAAGCTGCAACTGCTCGGCGACCGGACGCTGGGCGACTACATCGCCACCGGCCGGTTCTTCTACACCGACCCGCTGGAGCAGATGGAGAGCGGCGAGCGCTTCATCATCCAGGGCGAGGCGGACGTCTTTGCCAGCAAGGTGATGGAACGGGTCGCCTATTCGGGCGGGACGACCATCTGTCCCGAATGGCGCGGCCGGACCAACCTGGCGCGCGTCCTGCCCTTGATCAGCCATACGCTGGGCTATTCGCGCTGGTATGTGGACTGGGTGATCTCGATGGTCGACCAGGGCATCCACGATTCCGTCGTGACCCAGCGCTATGCGCACACCAACGACTGCGGCGGGCTTGAGTGGTTCCGGCCGCGCATGCCGAACCGCCGCAAGTGGTGGATCATCGCGAAGCGGGCGGAAGATGTGGTGACGCAGGCCGGCGCCTATCTCGACCAGCCGGTCAAGGAGCGTCTGCGCATCGGGTAGAGTGCGAGAGGGGGGCACTCTGGCGGCCGGCCGTCCGCGCTTGCGGACCGGCCGGTCGCCGGCCCCGCGTCACGTCTCCAGCCGGACGGGCGGCCGGTTCGATTCCGTGATCGTGATCAGCACATCGGCACGGCCGCCGGTGCGCATCGGATCGGTGATGCAGGGCAGCGTCAGCCGGCGCCAGCGGCATTTCTTCGGGCCGTCATAGGACATGATCACGCCGCTGCACTGTTCGAACAGCGGCTTGCCGACATCGAGGGACCGGCGGCAGGCATTCTCCACCTGCATGCCCAGAACCTGGTCGGGCATCGCGGAGACGGGCTTGCCGATCAGCGACATCGACTGTTCCTCGCTCCACAGCACGCCGGCGCCGTAGTAGCGGACGATCACCTTGTTGTCCTGCTCCACCTGGAGAATCTTGGTACGGCCGAGCAGAAGGCCGGTTTCGGTGAAGCGGTCGAACAACTGCTCGTCGGCCTTGCCACCGGCCAGCCGCCACAGCTTGAACGGGATCGCAAAGCTGTCATTGTCGACGCCCAGCGCATCGAGATCGCGCAGGTCGAGGTCGCGCGCCATCACCGTGCTGGGCACGACGCCGGTCTGGGCGATCAGCGTCTTCTCTTCCAACTGCTTGATCGCGGCGGTGGCGGTGCTGAAATCCTGGTCCGACCATGCCTGGCCGTCGAAGGTCCGCAGCACGAACCGGCGATAGGCCGTGCGCCGCACGACCTCGCGGCACAGCAGGTAATGCGCCAAGCCGTCGATCGCGGTCTTCTGCACCGCGGCGGGATCGAGGGCGAGGACGATGGCCGGCTCGCCCGCGCGGGTGCTTTCCGGCGGCGGGGCCGCCGCCTCGGTCAGGCGTATCCAGCCGAGGGAATGGAAGGCGAAACGCACCATGTCGGAATCGGCACGGCGCAGCGCCGCAGCGAGATCGACCATCTCGCCGTCGCCGTCGAACCACGCGTCCAACTGTGCGTTCGTTTCGTTCATGCCCCCTACCGAAGCCCCCCAGCCGGTCGTTGGCTTTTCATACCCTTCGATCATACTCCGAAGTGTCCGGCAAGCCTGTAATATTTCCGCGAGGGGCTCGACGCGGGCGGGGCCGGGTTTCAATATGCGGCGCATGAGCCGACCACGCTGGACCGATTTCTCGGCCATCCGACGCGTCTTCACCAACCGGAATTACGCCATCTACACCGCCGGGAATGCGGTGTCGCTGACGGGCCTGTGGGTGCAGCGCCTGGCGGTCGGATGGCTGGCCTGGGAACTGACGCATTCGGGGTTCTGGCTGGGGGCGGTCGCCTTTGCCGACCTGTTTCCGGTGGTGCTGATCGGTCCCTTCGCCGGTGCGCTGGCGGACCGGATGGACCGGGTGCGTGCGACGCTTGTCTGCCAGACCCTGAGCGCGGTGCAGGCGGCCGGTCTGGCGGCGCTCACGCTGTCGGGCCTCATCAACATCGAAGTGCTGTTTGCCCTCACCCTGCTTCAGGGCATCCTGATCGGCCTCAACCAGCCGGTCCGGCTGTCGCTGGTTCCCAGCCTCGTCCGCGGCGAGGACCTGACCGCGGCGATCTCGATCAATTCCATCGTCTTCAACGTCTCGCGCTTCATCGGTCCCGGAATCGCAGGGGTGCTGCTGACCACGATCGGGGCGGGCGGTGCCTTCGCCTTCAACTCCGCCTCGTATCTGGCGATGATCGCGGCGCTGCTGATGCTGCGCCTGCCGCCGCGCGCGCCCGCGCCGCCCTCCACGGTGTCGCTGATGGGGCAGGTGGCGGAGGGCATCCGCTACGTCGTCGGGCATCCGGGCATCGGGCCGATCCTGCTGGTCATGATGGCCGGGGCCGTGCTGTGCCGGCCGGTGATCGAATTGTTGCCCGGCCTGACCGAGGTGCTGTTCGGCGGCGGGCCGGCGGAACTGGCGGTGCTGACCTCGGCAACCGGCGTCGGCGCCATTCTCGGCGGCATCTGGATCGCGCAGCGGGGCACGGTGGCCGGCCTGACCCGGATCACGCTGGCGACCGGCCTGCTCTACGGCGCCGCGGTGCCGGTCGTCACCATCCATGCGGGCTTCGCGGGGGCGGTCGCCATCATGACGGTGATCGGATTCGCCTTTTCGGTCGGCGGAATCGCGACGCAGACGCTGCTGCAGGTGGGCATCCCCGACAATTTGCGCGGCCGGGTGATGAGCCTGTACGGCCTCATCTTCCGGGGCGGTCCAGCCGTGGGCGCGCTGGCGATG
>JBFWNZ010000077.1:0-12874 GCA_050250795.1 Alphaproteobacteria bacterium
GACGACGCGCATAAGGACGCGCTGATGGCCAAGGGCTTCAAGGGCAAGGCGAAGATCGAGGTCAGCCGCTTCAAGGGGCTGGGCGAGATGCCGCCGGCCCAGTTGAAGACCACGACGATGGACCCGGCCACCCGCACCCTGCTCCAGGTCCGCATTCCGGATTCCGGCGAGCCCGGCGAGGCGCGGCGGACGGCGCGGCTGGTCGAAAGCCTGATGGGCCGCAAGCCGGAGCTGCGCTTCCAGTTCATCCAGGAGAACGCGGCCAGCGTGGCGACCGACGCGATCGACGTCTAGGCGCTACGCGATCCCACGGGTTGGCCCGCCGGGTCCGCCCGCGTAAACTCTCCCCATGCTGTCCCGACCGTTCAGGAATGCCCTCCTCGCGACGCTGCCGGCATTGGCCCTGGCCGCCCCCGCGCAGGCCGATCCGATCCCCTATGAGCGCATCGTCCGGAACTTCGACGTCCTGGCGTTCCGCGGCGAATACAGCGGCCGGCAATACGAGGTGCTGCGCAAGTGGAAGGACCCGCTGCGCCTCGCCATCATGTCCAAGACCTATCCGGAGAGCCTGGAATCCGACGTCCAGGAACTGGTTGCGCTGCTGAGCCGGACCACCGGCCATCCCGTCGAGCTGTATTATTCCGAGCGGATGCGGGCGGCGAAGCGGCTGCCGGCCGATTTCGACCAGAAGCTAGTGAATGTCTATCTCTATTACGAGGCGCCGGACGACCTGCCGAAGATCCTGTCGCCCTTCTTCAACAACGACCCGTCCCAGGTCGTCCCCTATCTGAGCCAGGCAACCTGCTTCGCCAAGCTGTTCACCAAGGGGGCGGAAATCCGCCGGGCGATGATCGCCTTCCCGTCCAGCCGGCCGCGCGAGCATATGCGGGCCTGCGTGGTTGAGGAGATTTCCCAGATTCTGGGCCTCGCGAACGACGATGCGACCATGTCGGAATCGATCTTCAACGACACCAACCCGATCAATGAGCTGACGGCGCATGACCGGCTGCAGCTGCGCGTCCTCTACGACCGCCGCCTGCTCGTGGGCATGCCCCGCCAGGAGGTGCTGCGGACGATCCCGACCATCCTGGACGACCTGAACCGCCTCGCCGCCGGGCAGCCCTGAGCGGACCGGGTCAGCCGACCCGCGCGCTCATCCCGCCATCCACCGGCAGGGCGACGGCGGTGATGAAGCCGGCCTCGTCGGAGTTCAGGAACACCGCCGCGTTCGCCACGTCCCAGCCCGTTCCCTGGCGGCCGTTCAGCGGCACCTTGGCATCGCGCTCGGCCCGGATCGTGGCCCGCTCGACATTGCGCTCCTTGTAGCGGCGCTCGATGGCCATCGGCGTGTCCATGTAGCCGGGCAGGATCGTGTTGACCCGGATGCCGTAGGGCGCGTTCTCCAGCGCCATGTTCTGGGTCAGCGTGATCACGCCCGCCTTCGACACCTTGTAGATCACCCGCGGCTCGTAGCAGACCGCCGAGGTCGAGCTGATATTGGTGATCGACCCCGACCGCTGCTCGCGCATCGCCGGCAGGACATGCTTGCAGGTCAGCCAGACGCTCTTGAGGTTGAGGTCCATCAGCCGCAGCCAGGTCGCCTCGTCCAGTTCGGTCGTCGGCAGATCCCCGCGCGAGGCGCCGACATTATTGTGCAGGATGTCGATCCGCCCGAACCGGTCGCGGCAGGCCTGGGCGATGGCGGCGCAGTCCGCCTCGCTGGTCACGTCCGCGCCGATGGCGACGGCATCGACGCCCTGGGCGCGGCAGAGCGCCGCCGTCTCCTCCGCGGAATCCCGGTCGATATCGGCCAGGATCAGCCGCGCGCCCTCCTCGGCGAAGCGGATCGCGACCGCCCGCCCGTTGCCCACCGTTTCGCCCGCCGTCTGGCCGGCGCCGACGACGATGGCCGCCCGATCCTTCAGGCGCATCGTCGCCCCGCTCACGCCGCCGCGGCGCCGCGCGCCGGCAGGCCGAGCATGGCGCGGACATCGGCGGGCGAGGCCACCGGGCGGCCCCAGATATTCGCCGTTTTCACCCACTGCTCGACCATCTCGGCGTTGCTCTTGGCCAGCTCGCCGGGCCGGGCATAGACGCAGTCCTCCATGCCGGTGCGCACATGCCCGCCCAGCGTGAAGGCCGCCATCTCCAGCCGCAGATGCACCGTCAGGTCCGAGGACTGGGCCGACACCGACCATTCGCTGCCCTCAGGCAGCCGGTCGACCAGCAGCTGCAGCTGCCGCTCGTCGGGATGCAGCGCGCCCGGCGGGCCGAAGATGAACTCGATGAAGTACGGCGCCTTGATCAGCCCGTCCTTGGCCAGCATCTCGATCCCGTGCATATGCCCGGTGTCGAACACCTCGATCCCCGGCGCGATGCCCAGCGCCTGCATGCGCTTGGCCATCTCGCGCAGATAGGAGGGCGCGTTGTTGTAGAGACGGTTGCCCATGTTGAACGAGCCGACATCGAGCGACACCACCTCGGCGCCCGATTCCGCGACCCGCAGCCGCTCCTCATGCGGCGAGCGGCCGCCATTGTCGCCGGCCGAGAAGTTCAGCACCGCGTCGCAGTTCGTCCGCTCGATCCGCTCGCGGATCGCCGCGTAATGCGCCGGATCGTTCGAGGTGCTGCCATCCTCCAGCCGGGCATGGATATGGACCATCCCCGCCCCGGCCCGCCAGCACTCCACCGCCGCCTCGGCGACGGCGTCGGGGGTAACGGGATGATAGGGCGTCTTGGACCGCGCCGGGGCGCCGCCGGTGACGGCGGCGCAGATGATCAGCGGCTTCATGGTCATCGTCTTTTCTCCTCGCGTTGGGTCAGCCGATCCGGCCGCTGAGGCCGCCATCGACGGGCAGCATGATCGCGGTGATGTAGTCGGCTTCGTCGGAATTCAGGAATACGGCCGCGTTGGCGATGTCCCAGCCGCTGCCCATCTTCTTGCGCAGCGGCACCATCACGTCGCGCTCGTGGCGGATGATGTCGCGCGACACGTTGCGTTCGCCATAGCGGCGCTCGATGGCCATCGGCGTGTCGATATAGCCCGGCACGATGGTGTTGACCCGGATGCCGTAGGGCGCATTCTCCATCGCCATGTTCTGGCTGAGCGTGATCACGCCCGCCTTCGACACCTTGTAGATCACATTCGGCCGGGTGCAGAGCGCCGAGGTCGAGCTGATATTGGTGATCGAGCCGGATTGCTGCTCGCGCATCGTCGGCAGGACATGCTTGCAGGTGAGCCAGGTGCTCTTCAGGTTCATGTCCATCAGATGCAGCCAGTTCTCTTCGGTCAGCTGCGTCGTCGGCGCGTCGCCGCGCGACTTGCCCACATTGTTGTGCAGGATGTCGATGCGGCCGTAGCGGTCGCGGCAGGCTTTCGCGATGGCGGCGCAGTCGGCCTCCTTGGTCACGTCGGCCGCGATGGTCTCGACCTCCGCCCCCTTCTCGCGCGCGATGGCCGCCGTCTCCTCGGCGGAGTCGCGGCTGACATCGGCCAGCAGCAGCTTCGCCCCTTCCTCGGCGAAGCGGATCGCCGTGGCGCGCCCGTTGCCGATGGTCTCGCCCGGCGTCTGCCCCGCCCCCACCACGATGGCAACCTTGTCCTTCAACCGCATGCGGCTTCCTCCCGTCGTTTGCGCGCCTTCCGGCGCTGTTCGATTGCTTGCCGATTACTTGATGAGCGGCATGAGCGCGCGGAACGCATCGCTGTCCGCGCGTCCGAGCCACTCGAACAGGACCATTTCCGCGGTGACGATGGCAATCCCCGCGTCGCGCAGACGTGCCATCGCGGCGGTATGGTTCGCCGCGCTGCGGCTGATAGTCGCATCGGCGACGACGAACACATCGTAGCCGGCGAGCGCGAGGTCGAGCGCCGTCTGGGCGACGCAGACATGCGCCTCCATCCCCGCCAGCACCATCTGCGGGCGGCTGCGTTCCTCGATGGCGGCACGCAGGCCGGGTTCGGCGAAACAGGAGAAATGCACCTTCTCAAGGCGCTGTGCCCCGCCGCTTGCCGCCAGCAGCCGGGGAACCGTCGGGCCGAGCCCGGCGGGATACTGTTCCGTCACCAGCACCGGCACCGCCATCCGCTCCGCCGCACGCAGCAGGATTTCGCAGTTCCTCAGGATGGTTTCGGGCGCGTGCATCGCCGCCAGCAGGCGCTCTTGCACGTCGATCATCAGTAGACAGGACAGGCTCTGCTTGATAAGCATTGTGAGGCGAACTACTTCAAGTGGGACAACAATACGTTAGCGTTGCGCACTCAACGCCGCAATGCACGGTTCCCCGATACAGGCGAGCGAACGCGTGGAACGAGCCGTCCGGACCCAGGGCAGACGCCAGCATGGGCCGTATTCGTTTGGAGCCGCCTAGAGTTACGCGATAGGACAGCATGAGTTTCGAAGATATTGGACTGAGCGAGGAGCTTCTCCGCGCTATCAGCGACTCCGGCTACACAAAGCCGACCCCCATTCAGGAACAGGCGATCCCCTACGTCCTGATGAACCGCGACGTTCTGGGCTGCGCCCAGACGGGAACGGGCAAGACCGCCTCCTTCACCCTCCCGATGCTCGACATCCTGGCGAACGGCCGCGCAAGGGCGCGAATGCCCCGCTCGCTGATCCTCGAGCCGACCCGGGAACTGGCCGCCCAGGTGGCCGAGAACTTCGACAAGTACGGCAAGTATCAGAAGCTGAACAAGGCGCTGCTGATCGGCGGCGTCTCATTCGACGATCAGGAGCGCCTGCTCGACCGCGGCGTCGATGTGCTGATCGCCACGCCCGGCCGCCTGCTCGACCATTTCGAGCGCGGCAAGGTTCTGCTCTCCGACGTGAAGATCCTGGTGATCGACGAGGCGGACCGGATGCTCGACATGGGCTTCATCCCCGATGTCGAACGCATCTGCACCTTGATCCCGCGCATCCGCCAGACCCTGATGTTCTCGGCCACCATGCCGCCGGAAATCCGGCGCCTTGCCGAGAAGTTCCTAATGAACCCGAAGGAAGTGACCGTTGCCCCGCCGGCGACGGCCGCCGCCACGGTCGAGCAGCGTCTGGTCACGGTCCAGCCGGACGAGAAGCGGGCCGCCCTACGCGCCCTGCTGCGCGGCGAGGAAGTCCAGAACGCCCTCGTCTTCTGCAACCGCAAGCGCGACGTCGATGTGGTGCAGCGCTCGCTGAAAAGTCACGGCTTCGATGCCGGCGCCCTGCATGGCGACATGGACCAGTTCCGTCGCACCGACACGCTGGAGCGGTTCAAGAACGGCGAAGTCCGCCTGCTGGTCTGCTCAGACGTCGCGGCGCGCGGCCTCGACATCGCCGCCGTCAGCCACGTGTTCAATTTCGACGTGCCGATCCACGCCGACGACTATATCCACCGCATCGGCCGTACCGGCCGCGCGGGCCGCAGCGGCAAGGCCTTTACCCTCGCCGCGCCCGAGGACGGCAAGTTCGTGTCCGCGATCCAGAAGCTGACCGGCCAGACCATCGAGCCGCTGGTGCTGGAGGGTTTCGAGGCCGCTGCGCTGGAAGAGGGCGACGGCCGCCGTCGCGGTCGCGGCAAGAAGCGGAACGAGGCACCGGCGCGTCCGGCGAAGGACGCGGAAAAGGCGCGGCCCGAGAAGCGGGCCAAGCGGCGCGAGGATGCGCCCGAGAAGCCCGTCGCGGCCAGCGAACCCCGCGCCGAGCGTCCGCGGCAGCCCGAACCCATTCGCGCATACGCGTCCAAGTCGATGCCCCCCGCATCCAAGCCGGCTGCCGCGCCGACGCGCGCGAAGTCCAAGCCCCAGCAGGATGAGGCCAAGCGCCCGTTCCGCGATTCCGGCGAGGTTCCCGCCTTCCTTCTCCGCCGCGCGCCGATCGACAGCGCGGCCTGATCGGTCTCGAAACCGGCGCTTCCCTCACCCTGAGCCCGACGAAGGGTGAGCGGCACAGGCGGCGGTGCAAGCCTCATCCTTCGTCAGGCTCAGGATGAGGCAGGAACGCAGGTTCCGGCTGCGGATTACTTCCGCCGTTCCTCGACAAGGATTCCGTCGCCCAGAAGAGCCTCGATCTCGGCCGCGTCGAAGCCGTGCTCGGCGAGCACAGCACGGCCGTCCACGCCGAATTTCGGCGGCAGCGTCCGGATGGAGCCCGGCGTCCGCGAGAACTTGATGGGCGTTCCCGTGCAGCGGTACCAGTCCATCTCCGCCGCCATGTTGCGGTGCTTCGTATGCGCGCGTTCCATCATCTGCGCCGTGTCCAGGATCGGACCCGCCGGCACCCCCGCCTCCAGCAACTGCATGCACAGCGCCTCGCCATCCTGGTCGGCCAGCGCCGCTTCCAGTTCGGCGGTCAGCGTGTCGCGATGCGCCAGCCGGTCGCTGTTGGTCTTGAACCGGGGATCGGATGCCAGATCGGGACGGCCGATCACCGCGCAGACCCGCTCATAGGCCCGGTTGTTTCCCGCGCCGATGAAGATGTCGACGGTCTTGGTGCGATAGCGGTCGTAGGGGCTGATGTTCGGATGCGCGTTGCCGGTGAGGCCCGGCGTCTTGCCGGACAGCGTGTAGTTGATGACGTGCGGATGCATCAGCGAGATCGCGCAGTCGTAAAGCGTCATGTCGATGAACTGGCCGCGGCCGGACCGTGCCCGCTCCAGCAGCGCCATCAGCACCGCGACGGCGGAATACAGGCCGGTGCCCATGTCCACCATCGGAATGCCGACCCGCGTCGGCCCCGAGGCGGGTTCGCCATTGACGCTGAACCAGCCGGTCATGCCCTGGATGATCGCGTCGTAACCGGGATAGCCGCCCAGCGGCCCGTCGGCGCCATAGCCGCTGATCCGGCAATGGATGAGGCGCGGGAACCGCTTCTCCAGCACCTCGGCATAACCCAGGCCCCAGCGCTCCATGGTGCCGGTCTTGAGGTTCTCGACCAGCACATCGGCATCCGCCAGCAGGCGGAACAGCACCTCGCGCCCCTCGGGCCGCGTCAGGTCCAGCCCGACCGAGCGCTTGTTGCGGTTGAGGCCGATGAAGTAGGAGGCATCGCCCTCATGGAAGGGCGGGCCCCAGTCGCGCACCTCGTCGCCCTGGGGCGGTTCCACCTTGATGACCGTCGCACCATGGTCGGCCATGACCTGGGTGGCATAGGGTCCGCCGAGCACGCGCGTCAGATCGACCACCTTCACGCCGGCCAGCGCGCCGGCCGCAATCGCTGTCTGGTTCATCGGTCCTCTCGGGCCTTTGCAGAGGGGCTGGACCGGATCAGGCGGCGGCAGCGATGCCGAACACCCGTTCCGCGAAACCGGGATAGACCTCGGCGATCTCGCGGGCGATGTCGCCGCGGATCAGGTCGAGCGTCGCATCGTCCGGCTCAGCCGTGGTGGGAACATGGTCGGGAACGTCGATGGCGAAGCCGGTGGCCGCGACGACGGAGTCCGCCGTCTGTCCCGGATGCACGCTGACCAGCCGGAAGCGGCGGCGCGCCCGGTCGAAGGCCATGACGCAGAGATTGGTGACGAGCGCATAGGGCCCGCCGGGGCGGTAGACGTTCTCCGGGCTGGTCCCGGCCGCGCTGACGAAATCGACCTTGGGCACGAACACGCGGGGCGAATGCTCCTCGCGGAACAGGATCACCCGCGGCACCAGCATGTAGAGATAGGCCGAGCCGAAAGAGCCGGGGAACCGCACCTTGGAGCGCGGATAGCCGCCGACGCCGACGAGGTTGATGTTGGCCTCGCCGTCGATCTGCGCGCCGCCCAGGAAGAAGGCGTCGATCCGGCCCTGGGCCGCGCAGTCGAACAACTCGCGGCCGCCATCGGTGAAGGGGTTGTTCCGGCGGCTGCCCAGCACGGACACGCGCAGGGCGCCGGCCGAGCGGCGCCGCGCCAAAAGCGCCGCCGCGCCGGGGATCGGCGAGGATGCGCCGACCGCAACATGGCGCAGCCCCTCCAGCATGGGGGCGATGGTGGCGATCAGCAGTTCCTCGCTGCGGCAGCGCATCGCGGTCACTCCGCCGCCGCCTGGGCGGGCGCAAGGAAGCGGTCGAGATAGGTGCGGAACCCTTCTTCCGTCCGCGCCATCTGCGCATAGAGGGCGAGGTTCTCGTCGTCCTTGGCATAGGCGCCGAACAGGCCCAGCGGCCAGGCGCCCTGCTTCGCCTCGGCCAATGCCGTCACATAAAGCGACGGAATCGTGCCGGCCGCCATCGCGTCATCCAGCAGCAGGTCGCCGTCATACAGCGCCTCATAGGTCACGAGCGTCTCGCGTGCCGCATGCGCCATCAACATCAGCTCGCGCCGCACGCCGACCCAGACATTGCCGGCGCGGTCCACCAGCGGCACATGCATCAGCGCGATGTCGGGCCGGATCGCGGGCAGCAGCACGATGGGATCGTCGGTGCCGAAAGGATTGTCCATCACCGTCCAATCGGGCCGGTTCGCCAGCACGTCGGTACCCAGGATGCCGCGCAACGGCATGAAGGGAATGCCCTTCTCTGCCGCCTGGAGCGCCGCATGGATCGCCGGGCAGGTGGAATCCTTCAACCGGATCGACCCGGTCGCGACCGCCGCCGCGAAACGCGGGGCCATGCCATGCTCGCCCAGCGTCACCGCCGCGGCCTCGACCGTCCGCACGCAGCCGGCCCCCACCAGCATGTCGCCATGCAATGTCAGCGTCGGCGCGCCGACCAGATGCAGGTCGCGGGCGCCGCGCGCGATCAGCCGGCGCACGGCCGTCATGGCGCAGCCGCTGTAATCCGGCGACAGAACCACCGTCGCGCCGTCGGGAATGCGGGCCGTCAAGCTGTCAAGATCGGTGAAGGGTCCGGTCATCGCATCGGCTCCTGTCGAATGCCCGGCCCGCCGGCCGGGCGGCGCATCACATCGCCTCGGCGAACAGCTTCTCATAATCCGCGCGCGTCGCGGGGCGAGGATTCGTCGCGGTGCAATGATCTTTTTCCGCTGCGGCCGACACCTGCGGGATGATCGCCGGGTCCACACCCATCGCGCCCAGACCGGCGGGCATGCCGATCCGCGCGTTCAAATCCGCCAGCGCTTCGTCCATCGGCGTGCCGGCCGCCACGCCCATCGCCTGGCGCAGCGCATCGTACTTGTCGCCGACATGGCCGGCGTTGAAACGCAGCACGGCCGGCAGGACCACGGCATTCAGCGTGCCGTGATGCAGCACCGGCTTGCGGATCGCGCCCAGCGGATGGGACATCGCATGGACGGCGCCCAACCCCTTCTGAAAGGTCATTCCGCCCTCCAGCGCCGCCATCATCATCTCCCAGCGCGCCTCGCGGTCGCCGCCATTGGCGACCGCCCGTTCCAGATTCTTCGCGGCCCGGCGCAGGCCGTCGAGCGCGATGGCCTCCGCGGGCGGATTCTTCGCCGGGGCGAGGAAGGTCTCGATGCAATGCGCGACGGCATCCATGCCCGTGGCGGCCGTCAGCCGAGCCGGCAGACCGAGCGTCAGCTCGGGGTCGCAGATCACACGCCGCGGAATATTATGCGGGCTTACGAAACCGAGCTTGCGGCCGTCCGAGAGCGACAGCACGGCACCGCGGCCGACCTCGCTTCCGGTGCCGGCCGTCGTCGGCACGGCCACCGTCGGCGCGACGCGGGCGGTGATCTTCGCCACCCCGCCCTCGATGGCGGCGTACTGCGCGAGCGGCGGCTCATGCGTCGCCATGATGGCCACGCCCTTCGCCAGATCCATCGAAGAGCCGCCGCCGATGGCGATCAGCCCGTCGCAGCCCGCCTCGCGATACAGCGCCGTCGCCTGGAGGATCGCCTCCTCGGTCGGGTTCTCGGGCGTACCGTCGAACATCGTCACCGGCATGTCCTTGGGCAGATTCTCCAGCACGCGCTGGGCGAGGCCGAGTTGGACCAGCCCCTTGTCGGTCACGACCAGCGGCCGCTCGATCCCGACGGCGGCAACCTCCTGCCCCAACAGCTTCACCGCGCCGAAGTCGAACTGGATGGTCGTCAGATAAGTGATCAGCGGCATGAGCGTCGTCCCTGTCCCTGCGGGTTCAGCTTTTCAGCCGCGCTTCGGCGGCCTTGCGGACATCGGTCAAGGTGGTGCGCGTGGTGATCATCTCCGGATCGACCTGGATCTCGATCACCGCCGCCTTGCCGGCCTTCATCGCCCGCGCCAACGCCGGCGCGAACTCCTCGGTGCGCGTCACCGTCTCGCCATGCGCGCCGAAGCTCTGCGCCCAGCGGGCGAAGTCCGGGTTGTTCAGGCCGACCGCATGCGGATGGCCGGGATATTCCCGGTCCTGATGCATGCGGATGGTGCCGTACATGTTGTTGTTCACGACCAGGATGACCGGGTCGATCCCGTATTGCACGGCGGTCGCCACCTCCTGCCCCGCCATCAGCGCGCCGCCATCGCCGACAAAGGCGATCACCGGCCGGTCCGGATGGGTATGGCGCGCGCCGACCGCGGCCGGCACCGCATAGCCCATCGCCCCGCTGGTCGGCGCCAGCTGGGTGCGGAACTTGCGGAAGCGGTAGAAGCGCTGCGGCCAGCCCGAGAAATTGCCGGCATCGTTGATGATGATCGCGTCGTCCGGCAGCATCTCGTTCAGATGCTGCATCACGACATGCATGTCGACGCCGCCCGGCATCGGCCGCGTCGGCTTCCAGTTGTCCAGCTGGTCCTGCTTCGCCTGGCGCGCCCAGTCCGTCCAGGCGCCGCTTTCGACCGGCGCCATGGCACGGGCAGCGCGGGCGAAGGACGCCATCGAGCTGGCGATGGCAAGCTGCGGGCGGTAGACGCGACCCAGCTCATCCGGGTCCATATAGACATGCACCAGGGTCTGCGCCGGCACCGGCACGTTGACCAGCGCGTAGCCCCCGGTGGTCATCTCGCCCAGGCGCGCGCCGACGACCAGCAGCAGATCGGCCTCGCGCACCCGCTTCGCCAGCGCCGGGCTGACGCTAGTGCCCAGTTCGCCGGCATAGTTGCGATGCTCGTTGTCGAACAGGTCCTGGCAGCGGAAGGAGGTCGCGACCGGCAGATCGTTCGCCTCGGCAAAGGCGCGGATGTCGTCGCAGGCCGCCTGGCTCCACCCGGCACCGCCGAGCACCATCAACGGCCGCTTCGCCTGGGCCAGCAGGGCCCGCATGCGCTCGATGTCCAGCGGGTCCGCGCCGGGACGCGCGACCAGATAGGGCTGGGCGTCCGCCACCTCGACCATGTCGCGCAGCATGTCCTCGGGCAGCGCGACCGCGACCGGCCCCGGCCGGCCCGACATCGCGCGGTGAAAGGCCTGGCTGACCAGTTCGGGGATGCGGTCGGCGGTCTCGATCTGGCAGACCCATTTGCAGATGGCGCCGTAGAACTGGCGGTAATCCACCTCCTGGAAGGCCTCGCGGTCGAACTGGTCGCGGGCGACCTGGCCGATGAACACGACCATGGGGGTCGAATCCTGCATCGCCGTGTGCACGCCGATGGCGCCGTTGCAGGCGCCGGGGCCGCGCGTGACCATGGCGATGCCGGGCTTGCCCGTCAGCTTGCCATAGGCCTCGGCCATGTTGGTCGCCCCGCCCTCCTGGCGGCAGGCGATGGTGCGGATGTCGTTCTGGGCGGTCCAGAGCGCATCCAAGACGGCGAGATAGCTCTCGCCCGGCACGCAGAAGACCGTATCCACCCCGTGAATGCGCAACTGGTCGACCAGCACCTGACCGCCGCTGCGCGCCGTCGTTCCGGCGCTCATTTCTTCCCCCCATGCTTGGGTATCGCGTTTCGTCCTGTATAGCGCCGCCGGGCGGCACGGCACAGGGCCAAAACGGCGAAGGGGCCTTGCGGCCCCTTCATGGATCGGCATGCGACGGCCGGTCAGCCGTCCCAGACATCCTTCGGCAAGGGCAGTCCGGCAAGGTCCTCGGCGGTCAGCGGCCGGTCCGTCGGGATGCCCATCGTCTGGTGGATGAACATGACCTGCCGCGTGTGCTGGCCCGAATGCCAGGCCGTGCGTTCCAGCACGTCATGGGCGGTGTGGTCGCCGTAATAGGTGGCGAGGTTGAATTTGAGGCTGCGATCCTCGACCCCGTCCCACCACGCATGCAGCCGGCCCTTCACATCCTCGCCATAGGCGGCGATGGAGTCCGGCGTCGCGTCCGGCGGCGCCTTGGTCGCCAGATACTCATAGGTGATCGGAATGCCGTTGGTCGCCCGCAGGAAGGATTCCGGGATGACGAAGATATGGAAGAACAGGTCGCGGAACGCCCGCGGCCGCCCCGGCAGCATGTCGCCGAGGCAACTGGCCGGAACCTGCCGGATGAAGCGCTGGGCGCCGGAGATGACCATGTCCAGCTTCTCGACCAGCGTCTCCGGCGGCAGCTGCGTCGGCAGGTCGGTGACGCCGCAGAAATCGGCGACCACCTTGATGTTCTGGGCGAACACCCATTTCTCGCCCTTCGAGATGATCGGCACCGACTTGGCGCCCAGCCGGCGCATCAGCGCCAAGCCTTCGCGGCTCTCGAAGACGTTGATCGACTCGTGCGGAATATTGTTCTGCGAAAGAAACTCCTTCGCGCGCAGGCAGCTCGTTCACCCAGGCTGCCAGAACACCTTGTAGATGTCGTCGCGGATGGTCTGTTCGCTCATAAGCGGTCCTCCCTGCGCCGCAGCCTAATCAGGCGGACCGTCCGCCGCAAGCCGATGCGGCAAAAGAAGAAGGGGCCTCGCGGCCCCTTCCCCATATCCTCATGCGCCGGCCGATCAGCCGTCCCACACGCTCTTCGGCATGGGCAGGCCGGCGAAGTCCTGGTCCGTGAGCGGCTGGTTCGTGCGAATGCCCAGCGTGTCATGGATGAACATCACCTGCCGGACATGCTGTCCGGCATGCCAAGTCGTCCGCTCCAGCGTGTCATGGGCGGTGTG
>JBFWNZ010000078.1:0-12712 GCA_050250795.1 Alphaproteobacteria bacterium
GGTCGCGATCGCGCCATGACCTGCCGGTCTCATTCGGGCCGGGTCACGATGGTCGGATCGGCCCGGCGCAACGCATTGGCGACCCAGCCCTCGTCTGCGTTGAGGGCCTGCCCGTAGGATTGGATCGCGTGCAGGCCAAGACCGTGGTCTTGAAGCGTAACCGTCAGCCGGCCCACCGGCGCGGTCTCCTGCTCGCGCTCCGTCCGGATCGTGCCGCCGCCGGCCGGCTGCATCTCTGCCCGCACCGCGATTCCGCATCCGGCGTGGTATTTGAACTGTTCGCCGCTGCGCGCAACGCTGCACTCCCGTATGCGGTCGGGCCCGTTGGATGCCGCGGTCCGCTCGAAATGCCAGTCCTGAACCAGCCAGCTGCCGCTCGCCGAATTCACGCCCTGCGGCCCGTACTCGGATTGCAGGTCGGCCCGCATCTGGGCGACCGTCATGGTGCGCGGCGGATGGCCCGCGCGCAGATCGCGCATGACCGCGACGACCTGCTGTGCGCCGGCCCCCGCCGGCGCGAAGAAAATCGTGCGGGTTTCATCCACAAAGCCATCGGTCGGCGCATCGTGATGCACCTCCGCCTGCATCTTGACGAGATAGCTCAGCTTGCGCCCGTCGGGCGCCGGCATCTCGCGGCTATACCGTTCGAGACGGACCGGCGCGGTCTGCTTCTCGCCCCAGGATTTGAGCGCGGCCTCGGCTTCCGCCACGCTCATGCCCGGCCGAATCCCGCCAAGCTGCGGCTCCGCAGCCAGCGCCGGCACCGAAACCAGCGCGATGCCAAAGGCGATCGGCAACCACCGCATGAGCATGTCCTCCTGGCAAATCCAACTCCTTTGGGCAACGCGCCCGCCGGTATTCGGTTCCCAATGCGATGGAACTCGGGAATAGAGTGCCTGCGACAAGCCAACATGATCCAGCAACGATCCCGGTGTCGTATGATGGACAAATCGCGGGGCAGTCCCCATTTACCGCAATGCCCGGCCGCCGGGCCCCGGAAAGATCGCGCAGGCGCATGGCCGGATCGGTCGCATTGTGAACGCCGCCACGGATATTGTCGTCCAGGCACTCGGCAGCTTCGCCGATCCTCTGGCGTTCGGAGTCGGCATTCTTGTCCTCGTCCTGTCCTTCAGCGCGCTTCTCGTGCGGGCGGCGATGGCCGCGACCGCTCTGGCGACGGCGGGACTGGAGCAATGGGACGGCGGTCTCGGCGCCTGGGATGCGGCCCTGCTGGGCGGCAGTCTGGCCGGCAGTCTCCTGGCATCGCAGCTTGTTCTGTATCTTGTCGCGCCAATGGCGTGGCTGGGAATGCGGGCCGCACGGACGGCGATAGACTGGTGGCGGAACGGACGATGACACCAATGCCGATGAAGGAACGGACGACCCATGCTGGACGGTAACGCCGAGGGCGGAGCAGCCCTGCCGCCGTCGGAGGGCACGAAGCCGAACGGGGTCAGCCTCGCCGACCTGCTGACGGCAATCGCGAACGACACGTCGCGCGAGCGGATTTCGGTTGCCTATCTGCTGACGGCCCTGCAGGACCGCGCGCTGGGAGCGCTGATGTTCATCTTCGCGATCCCGAATGTGCTGCCCACACCGCCCGGCACCTCGGCCATCCTCGGTGCGCCGCTGGTCTTCCTGACCGCCCAGCTTGCGCTGGGCCTGCGTCCCTGGCTGCCCAAGATCATCGCCGAGCGTTCGATCCTGCGCAGCGACTACGCCGTCTGGATCGCGCGCGCCACGCCGTGGCTCACCCGGGCCCAGCGGCTGCTGCGCCCGCGCCTCACACGGGCCGTCCGCCCGCCGGCCGAATATTTGATCGGCCTCCTCTGCTTTATCCTCTCCATCATCCTGTTCCTGCCGATCCCGCTGGGAAACATGCTGCCGGCCCTTGCCATCTGCCTCTTCTCGTTGGGCATCCTCGAACGGGACGGCGTATGGGTCCTCATCGGATTGCTCGCGACCGCGATTTCCTTCGCACTCGTCTGGGGTGTCATCTACGCCGTCGCCAAGATCGCGATCTTCACGATCACCCATGCCTTCCGATGAAGGAAGGGGCCGGACGGTTCATGCATAGCCGGAATGCAGCATCTTGCCGAACGCCCTCGCTTGTGGTTGACTGATCGTATGGAATGGCGCGGCTGTCAGGGCCGTCGTCATGGATGCGAGATGCGCATATGCGCTGTAGGCCAATGAGAAATGCCGAGCATGGGACCGGCTCCCCCCGCAAGGAGGGGCGCAACGGGTCGTGCTTTGCGTTCACCCTTTGGCTGATCGCCGCCGTTCTGGCCCTGCATGTCACGCCGCCCGCAGACCTTTCGCGGGTCGGCCCGACGCTGGCAGGCGCCGAACATGTTCTCGGCCTGTCGGCGAACGACCATCCGAACCAGCCCTATGCGGACCTCCGGAACGCCGTTCAGGTGCTCGGCACCGAAACGCGGTCCCTGCTGACGAAATCGACTTCTCCCTTCACCGGTTTCGACGACCCGGTGGGCCAGACGCCCTGCGGGTCGTCCTGCATGGCCTTCGGCGTCGCCGCGAATGCGCCGCCGGCCGAAGCCTCGCCGCCCGCCGCCATCGTCGCACGGGCGTTCCAACCTCGCGCACCTCCGAGCCACCTCGCGTAACCGGCTGCCGCCTTTGAGCGGCGGCGCTGTCGTGCCGTTACCGAGGATCGACTTGCCGGCGCTGCCGGCAGGGCATAACGCCCGGAGCAATCGCTATGCGCACCTCTCGATGGGTGCTGGGGATATATGCCGCCGTGATATTGGCGGGCATTGTCGCTGCCATACCCAACCTGCTTTCATCGGCCATTCTCGCAAGGCTGCCCGGCTGGCTGCCCACGCAGCAAGTCACGCTTGGGCTGGACCTGCGCGGAGGCTCCCATCTCGTTCTTGAAGTCGATACCGCCGCCCTGGTTCAGGACCGGCTTCAGAATATTCTGAGCGATGCGAACCGGGCACTGCGGACCGCCGGCATCGCCACGCAGTCGGTTCATGTCGACGGCAACGGCATCGTCGTCCAGATCGCCGATGCCGGCGCGACCGATGCCGCCCGTACCGCGCTGCGCAGCATGGCGGCCCCGGTCCGGACCGTGGGGTTCGGCGGCGGCCCGCTCGATCTCGACATTGCCGAGGCGGCCCCCGGCCAGCTGCGCGTGGCGCTGAGCGAGGCCGGTCTGCGCGACAGGCTCGATCGCGCCATCGAGCAGAGCCTGGAAATCGTGCGGCAACGCGTCGACCAGGTCGGCGTCGCCGAGCCGACCATCCAGCGCGTCGGCGCCGACCGCATCCTGGTCCAGCTTCCCGGTCTCCAGGATGCGACCCAGCTCCGCGCGCTGCTTGGCAGCACGGCGAAGCTGACCTTCCACATGCTGGCGCGCGATGCCGTCGGCGGCGGCCGCCTGCCGCCGACAGTCATGATGCTGCCCGACGCCAACGGCCGCAGCAGCTATCCCGTCGAGAAGCGGGCGGCGGTCAGCGGCGACCACCTGACCGACGCCCGCGCGAGCTTCGACCAGCGAAGCGGCCAGCCCATCGTCAGCTTCCGCTTCGACGGCACCGGAGCACGCCAGTTCGCGGACGTCACACGGCGCAATGTCGGCAATCCCTTCGCCATCGTTCTCGACGGCAAGGTGTTGAGCGCGCCGGTGATCCGCGAGCCGATCACCGGCGGCTCGGGACAGATCAGCGGCAACTTCACCGTCGAGGAGACCACCGTGCTGGCGGCCCTGCTGCGCGCTGGCGCCCTCCCCGCGCCGCTGACGGTGATCGAGGAGCGGACCGTCGGCCCCGATCTCGGCAGCGACGCCATTCAGATGGGCGTCTACACCGGACTGGTCGGTTTCGGACTGGTCGTGGCCTTCATGGTGGGGCTGTACGGGGGCTGGGGGCTGATCGCCAATCTCGCCCTGGGCCTCAACGTCGTCATGACCTTCGGCGTGCTCAGCCTGATGGGGGCGACGCTCACGCTGCCGGGCATTGCCGGCATCATCCTGGGCATCGGCCTTGCGGTGGATGCCAACATCCTCATCAACGAACGCATCCGCGAGGAGATCGCGCGTGGCATCAGCCCGCTTATGGCTCTCGACCAGGGTTTCAAGCGCGCCTACTCCACCATCGTCGATGCCAACGTCACCACCCTGATCGCCACGACCCTGCTGTTCATGTTCGGCTCCGGCCCGGTCCGGGGGTTCGCGATCACGATGATGCTGGGCATCGGTATCTCGATGTTCACGGCGGTCGCGGTGGTGCGCGTCGTGATGATGGACATCGTCCGCCGCCGGCGCCTCAAGACCTTGCGGATCGCCCCATTGTTCGGCGGCAAGCCGCGGCAGCGGAACATCTCGTTCATGAAGGCACGCTTTCTGGGCATCGGCGTGTCGATCTTCCTGTCCCTGGCCTCCGTCGCCCTGTTCGTAAACCCCGGCTTGGCCTACGGGATCGACTTCAAGGGCGGCATCCAGATGGTCGTCCGCACCGCGCATACCGCCGACCTGCCGACCCTGCGCTCGGCATTCGGCAAGCTTGGGTTGGGCGAAGTCACCCTCCAGGAGTTCGGCGACGACCACAGCGTGCTGCTGCGCGTCGAGCGGCAGGACGGCGGCGAAGCTGCCCAGACGGCGGCCGTCCAGACCATGCGGGCGGCCATCGCGGACATCGACCCCGGCGCCACGGTCGAGCGGACTGAGGTCGTCGGCCCCAAGGTCAGCGGCGAGCTTGCCCAGTCGGGCATCCTGGCCGTCGTGCTCGCGAGTCTTGCGATGCTGATCTACATCTGGTGGCGCTTCGAATGGCACTTCGCCATTGGGGCCATCGCCACGCTC
This sequence comes from Alphaproteobacteria bacterium, assembly GCA_050250795.1. Classification (GTDB taxonomy): domain Bacteria; phylum Pseudomonadota; class Alphaproteobacteria; order UBA8366; family UBA8366; genus JBFWNZ01. The sequence continues at coordinate 4,826 of JBFWNZ010000078.1, forward strand.
GTGCTCGACACCACGAAGACGATCGGCTTCTTCGCTCTCACCGGTATCGACTTCCACCTGACCGCCATCGCTGCGTTGCTGACCATCATCGGCTACTCGGTGAACGACAAGGTCGTGGTCTACGACCGCATGCGCGAAAACATGCGGCTCTACAAGCAGGCGTCGCTGCGCGAGATCATCGACATGAGCATCAACCAGGTGCTCACGCGCTGCATCTTCACCTCGCTCACCACCTTCCTCGCCATGCTGCCCATGGCCATCTGGGGCGGCGGCGCGGTGGAGAGCTTCGCCGTGCCGATGGTCTTCGGCGTGGTCGTCGCGACCAGTTCCTCGATCTACATCGCCGCCCCGATCCTGCTGTTCCTGGGCGACTGGCGCAGCCGCCGGCAGCAGGCCGACGACGACGCAATTCTCGATAATGCGGTGTCCCCGCCGGCACCATGAGCAACAGGAGAAACGACATGGCCCTGAACCGATCGGCCATCCTGCGGGCAGCGAACGCACCCGCACGGCCCCTTCTCGCGCCGGCGGCGGCGAACACGGACGCCTTCCTGATCGTCAACCCGTCAGGGGTCTTTCCGCCCCCCACCGCGCTCAACGATGAGGCGGCGGCCTATTTCGAACTGTGCCTCGACCGGCCGGTGGATGAAATCGGCTTCTACGGCATCGTGCCGCGACAGGTGGTGGAGCTGCTCTGGCCGCTCAACGATCTGATGTACGATCAAGGCGCGGGCGTGCTGCCGCTTCGCTATCATTCGCTGTTCGAGCCCGAAGCGAACGAGGCGATCCTCGCCTATATCGAATATCCGGACCCGCGAACCTGGAGCCGCCTCAGCCGGGGCTGCTGGCGCGTCTTGCTGGAGCGCTATCTCCAGCTGATGACGGTCGCGCTGGCACGCGTTCTGGTCGACATCCCGATCGCCAGCCTGCCCAACGGGCTGGATGACGACCAGAGGCGTCTGGGCCTGATGTTGCAGCTGATGCTGCGCATGACCCTGCCGCTGCCCATCGTGGACCGGCTTCCGTTCGAGTGGCTGCCCGGCACGACCCATCCGCCCAAACGGGCGCCCTGACCCGATCCGCCCCGCCGGGGCGGCCGTCACAGACCCGACGGCTGCCCCGGCAGCGGCAGGCTGATATCGACATGCAGCCCCGTGGGCCGGAACTCGCGCGACAGCCGGCCCTGCAACTGCCGCTCCACCAGCCCCCCGATCAGGCGGGATCCGAAGCTTGTCCGTTGCGGCGGCAGAATCGGACGCGAGCAGCTTTCCTGCCATTCGAGCCGCAACCGCGGGGCAGCCCCGTCGCCGACGGTCTGCCAGCCGACCCGCAGCCGGCCGGCCGGCTCCGCGAAACAGCCATACTTGCTGGCATTCATTGCCAGTTCGCTGATCACCATTCCGAGCGCCAGCGCCGTGTCGGCCGGCAACTGGACCGCCGATGCCCCGTCGAGCGCCGTCCTGTCGCTGAAGGGCGCCAGCAGCTTTTCCAGCAAGGCATGCATCGATGACGATATGCCGCCTTCGCGCGACACGACCTCATGGGCTGCCGCAACCGCCAGGACCCGGTCGCGATACTTGCGGACCATCTCGGCCTTGTCCGCGCTGCTCCGGGCCGTCTGCTCGTGGACGGAAAGCAACTGCATGAACAGGTTGCCCACGCGGTGACGCAACTCATGCAGCACGAACGCCTGCATCGAGCGGGCATGGGCGTTCTGGACGGCGCCGCCCAGGATATTCGCCACCGACTGCAGAAAAGCGAGATCGTATTGCGTGAAATGCCGGGGCCGCCGGACATGGACCCCCAGGACGCCGAACGGCTTGCCGTCGGGCCCCGCGATGACGGTGCTGATGCCGCTGACAACGCCATGATCGATCAGCAGTTGCGGACCGTGGAACCGGGTCTCGCCCGCCAGATCGTCGACCAGCACAGGGCCCTTCGTCTGCAATGTGTAGCCCGCCTGGCTGTCGGCGCCCGTGCCCACGCTGGCCGTGCCGACCAGGCCGGGCGCCCATCCGGTGCCCGCACGCAGCAGCAGAAGGTCCCGCGACGGCGTGAGTTCCAGGACCTTCGCGTAATCCGCGTCGAGGGTCTCCGCCAGCAGGGACACGGCGCTGTCGAACAGGCGCTGAAGCTCTTCGGTTTCCAGCGCCGTGCGGCCCAGATGGACCGCGCCTTCCTGCTGGCGCAGCCGCGCTGCCAGTTCCAGGCCCAGGCGCTTGCGCGCCGTGACGTCCTGGCAGGTACCGAGCATGCCGACCGGCCGCCCCGCATCCGTCAGCACGCGTCCCTTCGCCTCGATCCAGATATCTCCGTCCTCGTCGCCGACCGGCAGCCGGTACTGGACCTCGTAGTCCCCGCCCACCGCCAGCGCACCCTGCACGGTCGCCAGAACCCGCTCGCGGTCGTCGGAATGAATATCTTCAGCGAAGTCTGCGAATGTGCCGCGGAACGTGTCGGCGGCGCGCCGGTGTATCGCGAGCAGATTGGAGGACCATTCGAGCCGGTCGGTGTCGAGGTGCCACCGCCACGCGCCGATCCGCCCGGCGTCGAGAGCATCGGCGATCCAATCCCCGCCCGCCATCCCGGCACAGCCTCCATCCAGCTGGGGCCACGGTAGCACGGATCGCGTCGCAGGGTCGGAGAAACCGACTCGATCAACCCGCGCCGCCAAGCATCTCGTGCACCTTCATCGCCAGTTCGGCCCGCCGGTAGGGCTTGTTCAGCAAATGAATGCCGGCATCGAGGCGACCCTGGCGCAGGATGGCGTTCTCCGTGTAGCCGGAGGTGAACAGGATGGGCAGGCCGGGTCGCAGCCTCTGCGCTTCGGCGGCCAGCTGGTGGCCGTTCATCCCACCGGGCATCACCACATCCGTGAACAGCAGGTCGAACGCTCTGTCCTGACGCAATAATTCCAGGGCTTCCGGAGCATTTGCGGCCGTGATCACGACATAGCCCAGACCGTCCAGCAGCCCGGCCGCATTGTTGCGGACCGCAGCGTCGTCCTCCACCAGCAGAATATGCTGGCCGTTGCCCAGCCGCGCCATGTTCGCGGCCCGCCCCTGATCGGTTCCCGCCGGGACATCGGCGCGCGGCAGGTACAATTTGACCGTCGTGCCCTGCTCCGGCTCCGAATAGATGCGGACATGGCCGTGCGACTGGCGAACGAACCCGTAGACCATGCTGAGTCCCAGCCCGCTGCCGCGCCCGACATCCTTCGTGGTGAAGAACGGTTCGAAGGCCCGCGACAGCACGTCGGAATTCATCCCGATCCCGGTGTCCGAGACGGCTGTCAGCACATAGTCTCCCGGCGCAAAATCCTCGGCCCAATGCGTGTAGGTATCGTCGAGCCGGACATTGCTCAGTTCGATGGTAAGACGTCCCCCGTCAGGCATTGCATCCCGCGCATTAATGCAAAGATTGAGTACGGCACTCTCGAACTGGGTCGGATCGACCTGCGCCGGCCACAGATCGTCGCCGCGGATGACCGCGATATCGATATGTTCGCCGAGCGTCCGGCGCAGCAGATCGTTCATCTCATCCAGCAGGAACGCCAATGCGGTCGCCGCCGGCGACAAGGGCTGACGGCGCGCGAACGCCAGCATCTGGCGCGTAAGATCGGCGCCGCGCTCTGCGGCGTCGATCAGCATCTGCGCAAGGCGCTGCTGGCCGGGCCTGTCGGCCAGGTCGGCGGCCAGCATCTCGGCATTGCCCAGGATGATCGTCAGCAGGTTGTTGAAATCATGCGCGATTCCGCCGGTGAGCTCGCCGATCGCACCGAGCCGCTCGGCCTGGGTCAGCTTTTCCGACATCCGGCGCCGGTCGAGCATGCGGCCCAGATGCGCGGCCACCGCCTCGACCATGGCGTGCTCCTCGGCCAGAAACGGCCCGCTTCCATCCGGCTGGTCCTCGCGCGGCGCGCCATAACCGATCTCGACAAATCCTGCCTCGCTGCCGCCGCACAGGATCGGCACCCGCAACGAGGCAACCGGCTTTCTCCAGGAATGCGAAGGATAGGTGCTGTCCTCGAGTCCGACCTGTGCCATCGCGACATCGTCATGCATCAGGCTCTGCGGCAATGTCTGCGCGACATCGTCGCAGATTTCGCCCACGGGACGTGCGGCATCGGACGTGAAGTCGAGGACCCGGTACAGACAGCGCAGTTCCTTGATCCGCTCCCGGAGCTCGCGCTGCGAGCGCTTCCGTTCGGTGATATCGGTCATCCCGCCGACAAAACGGGTCGGCAGCCCGTCCTCACCCAGAATAATGCGGCCGCGGTCCTCGACCTCGAACACGCGACCGTCCCGGTGCAGGAAGCGGTATTCCTCCTGCCAGGACGGTCCGCCGCGCTGTATGGCGCCCTGGATGCTCTGGCCGACGCGCTCGCGGTCTTCGGGATGGACTCTCGACAGCCATCGCTCACCCGAAGCGACGCTTCCTTCGGGATAGCCGAATACCTGCTCGAAGTCGCCGCTCCACCACATGGAATCGTGCTGCAGATCCCAATCCCAGATCAGATCTGCCGTGGCGGCGGAAATTGCCTGGAACCGCTGCTCGCTCTCGCGCAGGGCCCTCTCGGCCTGCTTTCGTTCGGTCACGTCGCGGGCGGTTCCGACGACGCGATAGACCCGCCCGGAGGCATCGGAAACCGGGAAGCCGCGATCGATCACCCACCGTATCTCGCCATCCGGCCGAACCACGCGATACTCGTCGGCGAATCGGCCGGCCGACAGGGTTCCGAGCGATGCCTGCACCCGCGGCAGATCGTCCTTGTGCACCGCGGCGATCCACGTATCCGGATCGCGATAGAGCGCCGCGCAGGAGCGCCCCCATATCCTTTCATAGGCGGGGCTGACATAGAGGATGTCGCCGCTCGCCGGATCGCGCATCCAGACGACTTCCTCGATGTTCTCCGCGAGTTGGCGGAACCGCTCATCGCTGTCGCGCAGGGATTCGACGGTCCGGACATGTTCGATGGCCAGGGCCACAACGGATGCGAACCGGTCGATCAGGTTGATCTCGTCACGGGCCGGCGGACGGGGCGTCCGGTAATACAGGGCAAAGCTTCCCAGAACATTGCCCCGCGAGTTCTTGATCGGGCTGGACCAGCACGCACGCAGGTCGAAGGCCAAGGCGGCCGCACGGCAGTCCTCCCACAGCGGGTCTGCGGCGATGTCGCTGACGATCACCGTCTCGCCGCGGAACATGGCGGTGCCGCATGAGCCCGCCCTCGGCCCGATCTGCAGCCCCGGCAGCAAGTCGTTGTATTCCTGGGGAAGGCTGGGACCCACGCATGGCCCGAAGGTCGCGCCGTCGGCGTTCAGCAACACGATGGATGCCATTGCATCCGGCACCAATTCTTCGATGCGTAACGCGACCCGCGCCAGCACCTTCGACAGCGGGGCCGCCGCTTCGATCAGACCGAGAATAGCGGCTTCGGTCTCATGCAGCGGCTCGGCACGACGACTCATGCGAGTTCCGCCGCCCTGATCCTTGTCGGAATCCACATCCCCTCTCCGGCGACGCCGGCAATATCCGCCTGCCGCCGCTCATCCGACCGCCCGAACCAGCCTAGCATGCAACCCCGCGATGTCGAGCATCGGGTTCCCGCGTCGGAAACGGTCCATCTGCGGCCGCCTTGTGACCGCCTTGCGAAAGCACAACAACCGCTCGCGGCGCGAAAAGTTTCCGCGGTTCCCGGAACGGCGATGGACGCCGATGCGTTACATTTTGGTTAACGAACCAGGGCCCTGCCTCCATGACCATGTCCCCCGGCACGCTCACTCGATCCTCCGCAATGCGGATTCTCGTGGTCGAGGACGATTTCATCATCGCATCGGCCCTCGAATGCCGTTTGGCGGACGCCGGCTTCACGGTTGTCGGCGTGGCCGCTTCCGGCGCCGAGGCCATGGCGATTGCCGAATGCGCCGCGCCGGACCTCGCGATCATGGATGTGCGGTTGAGCGGGGGACGCGACGGCATCGAAACCGCCATCGAACTGGCCAGCCGGTTGGGCGTTCGCTCGATTTTCGTCACGGCGCATGGCGATGCCGCGACCCGAGCCCGCGCCCGCCGGGCAAGGCCGCTCGGATGGCTGGAGAAGCCCTATGCGCCCGACACGCTGATCGGCCTCATTCTCGCGGCATTCGAGACGGCCTAACGGCCCGCCAGTATGGCGCGCGTGGCGGCCAGCGCGTCCGCCGCGCGGCGCCGGGCATCCACCGTCTGCGCCCGTTCGCGGTTCGGCACTTCCACGCTGACCGTTGCATCGGCGGGAATCGCCGCCGCCAGGGCATGCAGGTCGATCCCGCCTTCGCCGGGGTTGAGCCGGGCGCCCCGCGCCACCGCGATCAGCCCTTCGTCGCTCGGGTCGTAATGCGCGGGACCGTCGCAGAGCTGGACATAATTGACCCGGTTGCGCGGCAGATCGCGGACCTCGGCCGCCGTCGATTTCGCCCGGTCCCAATGCAGGGCGTCGACCAGCACGCCGCCATTCGGCTCGCCCGCCGCTTCGACGATCCGGCGCGCCGCCGCCAGGTCGCGCACCTGCGTCCAGGGCATGAATTCCAGATCGACCGTCAGATCGAAGGATGCGGCCAGCCGCGCCAGCGCCGCGAAGCTGTCGGCAAGACGCCGCTCGTCCGGGTCGTCGCCGGCCACCAGCACATGCCGTGCGCGCAGCCGGGCCGCGCGCTCGAAAAAGGGCGTGAAGGCGGCGACATCCGTCTGGGCGCCCAGCCGCGCGATCTCCACATCGCCCATCTCGACCCCGGTGTCGCGCAAGGCGACCGCCACCTCGCGCAGCAGCGCGTCATCCGTCATCAGGGGATAGAGGACTTCGCCCGGCGAGGATGGCAGAAGGCGAAGGCCGACCATGTCGTACCCCGTCTCCGCCGCGATCCGCACCGCCGAAACGGGGTCGGCATCGAAGATCGTGAGATAGGCGAGCGAAAGCTTCCGCGCCATGCATCCCTCCGTTGCAGGCTCCGCCGACGCTGTCGCGGCACCGGCCGATGTCCTACTCTAAGGTCCGGATGCCGCCGGCGCGACACAAAGCGCCCGACGATGCGAAGCGGCCATAGGGATGAGGAAACGCCATGTCCTACAAAACCATCGCGGTGCGCCGCCTGTCGCCCCAATTGGGGGCGGAGATCGAGGGTGCCGACCTGTCCCGGCCCCTTCTTCCGGAACAGTTCGCGGAAATCCGCCGCGCCCTGAACGAGCATCTGGTCATCTTCTTCCGCGACCAGCGGATGACGCCGGAGGAGCAGATGCGCTTCGCCGGCATGTTCGGCCCGTTCTATACGCACCCCGCTGCGCCGAAGCGGATGGCCGAGCACCCGGAAATCCTGGTCGTGCATGCCGACGCCAACTCGACACGCATCGACGGCGAGGACTGGCATTCCGACAATTCCTGCGACACCGAGCCGCCGATGGCGAGCGTACTGCATCTGCTGGAGGTTCCCCCGGTGGGCGGGGACACGCTGTTCTCCAGCATGTATGCCGCATACGAGGCCCTGTCGGAGCCGATGAAGGCGATGCTCGACGGCATGACCGCGATCCATGACGGCACCCGCCAGTATGCCGGCCGCTACGGCACCGAGAAGGCGCCGCGCGCCGAGCATCCGGTGTTCCGCACCCATCCCGAAACCGGCCGCAAGGCCCTGTTCGTCAACCGCATCTTCACAAGCCAGATCGTGCAGCTGAAAAAGGCCGAGAGCGACGCCGTGCTGCAGTTCCTGTTCCGCCATGTCGAGCGGCCGGAATTCCAGTACCGCTTCTCCTGGCGGCCCAACAGCGTGGCGATGTGGGACAACCGCAGCGCCCAGCATTGCGCGATCTGGGACTATTACCCCGAACGCCGCCACGGCCACCGGGTTACGATCC
>JBFWNZ010000079.1:0-12692 GCA_050250795.1 Alphaproteobacteria bacterium
CGCTGGCTCATGCGTCATCTGGCCGAATTGGATTAAGCGGATATTGGGAGCGTTAGATGGCTGACAGAATTCTCTCAATTGTAGCCTACGCGGTATTCGCCTTTTTCATGGTCATTCTGATTGTGAAGGTGCATGAGCCGGCACTCTGGGCTGTCCTCGGAGTTTGCATGGTTCTGGCTGCCGTTCCGATCTGGGAGACGATGCGGAACCGGAGCGATGTGGAGCCGCCCAACGAGATTGGCTGAGCCGCGTTACCGGCCCAGTTCCGCCCGCACGATGCGGGCGCCCTCGACCATTGCCGTCAGCTTGCCGAAGGCCGTCTCCCGCGGCAGATACTTCATGCCGCAATCGGGTGCGACGACGATTCGCTCTGCCGGTAGAACCTCCAGCGCCTTGCGGATGCGTCGGGCCACGATCTCCGGCGTTTCCACCGTCGGGTCGCCGTTGTCGATCACGCCGACCATGACGGCCTTCGCCGGAATCCGCCGCAGGACATCCAGGTCCAGCTTCGGCTGCGCCGCCTCGATGGAGATCTGATCGACCTCGGCCTCGGCCAACTCGGGTAGGAAGGAATAGCCGTTCGGCTTGTCGTGCCCGACCACGGCCGCGTAGCCGAAGCAGATATGCAGCGCGGTCGTACCCTTCGCGCCGGCCAGGGCGCGGTTGATCGCCTCGACCGCATAGCCGCGCGCCTTGTCCGGCCGGGCCTGCATATAGGGCTCGTCCAACTGCACGACATCCGCACCGGCCTCGAACAGGGCCGCGATCTCCTCCTGCACCGCCTCCGCATAGGCCAGCGCCGCGTCGCGGTCGGACTTGTAGTAGTCGTTCTGCGCCTGCTGGGTCATGGTGAAGGGGCCGGGGATGGTGATCTTGATCCGGCGGTCGGTATTGGCGCGCAGGAAGGCGACGTCGCGCACCTCGACCGGCTGCGTGCGGCGGATCGGCCCGGCGATGCGCGGCACCGGGTTCGGATGGCCGGTGCGGTCGATGGCGGTCCCGGGATTGTCCACGTCGATGCCGTCCAGCGCCGTGGCGAAGCGGTTGGAGTAGCTTTCGCGGCGGATTTCGCCATCGGTGATGATGTCCACCCCGGCGCGTTCCATGTCGCGGATCGCAACAAGCGTCGCATCGTCCTGCGCCTGTTCCAGATGCTCCTCGGGGATGCGCCACAATTCCTTGGCGCGGATGCGCGGCGGCAGCTTTGCGCCCAGGCGCTTGCGGTCGATCAGCCAGTCCGGCTGGGTATAGCTGCCGACGACGGTGGTCGGCAGGAGCGGCAGGTCGGCCATCGCGTGTTCTCCCTGTTCATGCAGTCGGTCACGCCGCGCTTCCGGCGGCTTGTCGGGCGGTCAGATCGGACCACAGCGCATCGGCACCGCGTGTCGCCGCCTGCCGGCCCAGGGCTTCCGCCCAGTGGGATTCGGCGCCGAACTCGGTCCGCCAGGACCATAGGCGCCGGGTGGAGAAATGCAGCGGGTGCTCGTAGGTGAAGCCGATGGCGCCATGCACGCCATGGGCGATGGCGTTGGCCGTCCCCGCCGCTTCGCCACAGACGATCTTCGCCACGGCGGCCTCGAAGGCGGGATCGCCTCGGTCGGCACCGGCGAAGGCGGTCTCCGCCGCCAGTGCCGCCTGCGCCGCTTGCGCCGCAAGTTCGGCCAACTGGTGCTGGATCGCCTGGAACTGGCCGATGCGCCGGCCGAACTGCACGCGCTCCTGCGCATAGCGGATGCAGGCGTCGAGACTGCGCGCCAGCGCGCCGGCCATCTGCGCGCTTCGCATCAGCGCGCCATAGTGCTGCAGGGCGATATCGCATGGCGCCGACGCCAGGATCGGCGCGTCGGCGAGGACCAGCCGGTCCCGAGGCTCGCCCGCGATATTGCGGTCGGCTGCGGTCGTCCAGGCGCCCGCGGCTGCGAGAACCAGTCTTGGCCCGGCCGCCGACTGGGCGACGGCGACAAGATGGCCGGCATGCCGTCCCCAGGGCACACCGGAGACCGATCCGGTCAGGCGATCATGCGCCAGTTGCAGCGTCTCGCCCATGCGGGTGGGCGCCAGGGCCAGCGGTCCCGCCGGCACCGGCAGGCCGGCGCGCGCGAGAAGCCAGCCGGCCAGCATCGTCTCGGGCAGCGGCACTGGCGCCGCATACCGGCCCGCGGCTTCCACGATCACGAAGGCATCGGCCCAGCTTGCGCCGACGCCCCCCGCGCTCTCGGGCACCAGGGGCTGGGTCAGGCCGTTCGCCTCCAGGGCGGTCCACAGCGCCGCCGGCCATGCACCGTCCTCCGCCGCCTCCAGCAGGCGCTTGTCGACATGGTCCGCGAACAGCCGGTCGGCCATGTCGCGCAGGATATCGCGGTCGCTGTTCATAGCCTTCACCGCAGGCCCAGGCCGCGGGCGACGATGCCGCGGATGATCTCGCGCGTGCCGCCGCGCAGCGAGAAGGACGGGGCGACCATCGTCACATAGGCCAGCACCTTCTCCAGGCTGCTGCCGCCGTCGAGCAACGGCTCCGCGCCGATCATGTCATGCACCATCTGCGGCACCGCCTGCTCGAAACCCACGCCAAGCTCTTTCACGAAGGCGGCTTCCAGGCCCGGCGTCTCGCCCGCGTCCAGCCGTCCCGCCACCGCGAGCGACATCTGCCGCAGCACCGCCAGCCGTGCCACCATCCGGCCGATGCTCTCCGCCGCTCGCTCGCCCGGCTGCGGCAGTGCGCGGACCGTCTCGGCGATCAGCGGAAAGCTGGACAGGTAGCGCTCCGGCCCGGAGCGTTCGAAGGCCAGTTCCGCCGTGACCTGCGCCCAGCCGCCGCCTTCCTCGCCCAGCAGCATGTCTTCGGGCACCAAGGCGTCTTCGAAATGCACCTCGTTGAACTGGCGCTCGCCGGCCAGGTTGCGGATCTGGCGTGGCGTCACGCCCGTCGTGTTCTTCATGTCGACGAGAAGCTGCGACAGCCCGGCATGCTTGTCCTCAGGCCCGCCGCCGGTGCGCACCAGGGCGATCATGTAGTCCGCCTCATGCGCCTTGGAGGTCCAGATCTTCGTGCCGTTCACGCGCCAGCCGCCCGGCACCCGCGTCGCACGCGTTCGGATCGAGGCGAGGTCGGAGCCGGAATCCGGCTCGCTCATGCCGATGCAGAAGGCCAGTTCGCCGCGGCAGATGCCGGGAATAATCGATTGTCGCTGCGCCTCGCTGCCGTAGCGCAGGATCAGCGGGCCGCTCTGCCGGTCGGCGATCCAGTGGTACATGACCGGAGCACCGGCGGCGAGCATCTCCTCAAGGACCACATAGCGTTCCAGGAAGCTGCGCTCATGCCCGCCATATCGCTTTGGCCAGGTCATGCCGATCCAGCCGCGGGCGCCAACCTGGCGGCTGAAGGCGCGGTCGCCGCCCGACCAGGATTCGGCCCGCTTCTCGACAGGAAAATCGGCCAAGGCCTCCGCTAGGAAGCTGCGGACCTCCGCCCGCAGCGCTTCCGCGGCCGGCGGCAGGATGCAGGGTTCGAAGCGGGGAACGGACATCCGGACTTCCCGTGGCGGGTATTGGCGACGCATGATGCGCGGGCCGGCTGCGGCGGGCAACAACGGAAGCCGAAGACAGGGGAGGATGCGATGCTGACGCTGGATCACGCAAAGACGATCATCGACCGTGCGCTGGCGCGGGGCCGGGAACTGAACCTCGCGCCGCTCACCGTGGTGGTGCTGGACGCGGGCGGCCATATGGTGGCGATGCAGCGGCAGGACAATTCCGGAATCCTTCGGCCGCAGATTGCGCTGGGCAAGGCCTATGGCAGCCTGGGTCTGGGCGAGACCAGCCGGGCGATGGGCGAGCGGCTGAAGAACTCGCCTTACTTCGTGACGGCCTTGCAGACGATGTCGGACGGGCGCGTCGTTCCCGCACCGGGCGGGGTCCTGATCCGCAATGAGGCCGGTCAGATCATCGGCGCGGTGGGCATCAGCGGCGATCTCTCGGCCAAGGACGAAGCCTGCGGCATCGCGGGCGTGCAGGCTGCCGGACTGCAGCCCGAGCCGGCGCAGCCGGAACTCTAGCCGTTACGGATTGACGACCAGTTGCACGCGATCCGAAGGAAAGCGTGTGACCACATAATGGAACGGCAGTCCATGCGGCTCGGCGTCGATCCCGGCGCTGACCAGGACCGGTCGGCTGCGCGGCTGTTGAAGCAGCCGCGCTTCTTCCGCGGTCGGCATCCGTGCCGTGACCTTCGTCGTCCGGCGCTCATAATCCCCGATGCCGAATTCGGCGAATGCCGCGCTCAATGAGCCGGCGGTTTCGAAGGCTTCCGCGAGACCGGCAAAGCGGTTCGCCGGCAGGTGATGCGTGCCGATGGCGATGGGTATCCCGTCGGCCTCGCGCAGGGTCTCCAGCGTGAGACAGCGGCTTCGCACAGGAATCCCAAGCGCTTCGGCAACGGCGGTTCCGGTCCGTTCGGTGCGCGCGGCAAGAAGCCGTCCGCTCGGCGATCGGTCGTGTCGGCTGACGATCTCCGACAAGCGTGTCCGCCGCCCGATGGCGTAATCGATCACCGCTTCCTGCACGAAGGTGCCGCGGCCTTGCTCCACCCGGACAAGACCGCGTTCCGCCAGCGCGTTGACGGCTTGGCGCAGGGTGTGTCGGTTCACGCCGAAGCGCGCCGCCAGCACGGTTTCGGTGGGAAGGCGGTTGGCCGGGGTAAAGACCCCCGCTCCAATCTCAGCGGCAAGTTGCTGTTCGATCTGGCGCCACAGGGTCAGTCCGGTCCCGCGCTCCAATGTCATCCCGCCGTCTCCTTCGTTTCACGAATCCGTCACCGGCTTCGGTTTAGATCATCCGTGCAAAAGAGCTTATTCTAGACATATAGACGTCTAGATGATTTGTCCAGGGTGATGCATGGCGGTCGAAGTCGGGCAGGAGGTGGCGGCGCGGCAGCGTTGGATGGGAATCCTGGCCAAGGCCGACCCGGCGCGGCTGCGGGAGCTGTGGGCGGAATGCGCCGCACCGCCGGATTGGCGTTTCCTGCGGCGCCCCGAGACCGGGATGACGATGCTGCGCGGTCGGGCCGGTGGCACCGGCGCAAGATTCAACCTGGGCGAGATGACGGTAACGCGATGCAGCGTCCGGCTTGATGACGGGACTGGCCGTGTCGGACACGCCTATGTGCCCGGCAGCGACATGGGCCACGCGGAGATCGCGGCGCTTGCGGATGCGCTGCTCCAGTTGCCGAGACCCAGCGCTGAAGTGACGGACCGTCTGATCGAGCCGCTGGCGCGCGAGCAGGCCGCGGCTCGCACCCGAGCGGGACGCAAGGCGGCCGCCACCAAGGTCGAGTTTTTCACCGTCGTGCGGGGGGAATGAGGATGGCGATACAGCGATCCGACATCGCGCCGGGATTTGCCGAGCCGGTCCGCGACGCCCAACGCGTCTTCCGCACCGTGCTGCATGCGATGGCCCATCCGGGACGGCTGATGCCAGTCGCGGCCGAACTTGCACCGCCGTCGCCGTTGGCGCCGGCCGCTGCGGCGGTTTGTCTGGCTCTGATGGATTACGACACGCCGGTCTGGCTCGACGATCGCGCGGCGAGCGCCGAGGCGCTCGACTTCCTCGCTTTCCATTGCGGTTGCCCGGTCGCCGATGCACCGGCATCCGCCGCCTTCGCCTTGGTGGCGGGAGAGGTGCCGAGCCTGTCCGTGTTTCCCGTCGGCGACGACGAGTTCCCCGAGGCATCGGCTACAGTGATTCTGCAGGTCGGCGCACTTCGCACGGATGGCCCGCTGATGCTGTCGGGACCGGGAATTCCCGGTAGCGCAACCCTGGGCATCGATGGGTTGCCGACGCGTTTCTGGCCCGAATGGGCCGCCAATCACGCGCTGTTCCCTCGCGGCATCGACCTGATCCTGGTCGATGGTTCGACGCTGTGCTGCTTGCCCCGGACGGTTCGTGTTGCGGCGCCGGCGGACGGGAGCTGAGGCATGTACGTCGCCGTCAAGGGAGGCGAACAGGCAATCGACAACGCCCATGCGCTGATGGCGGAGGAGCGTCGCGGCGATCCGGCCGTGCCGGCGCTGACGCTGGACCAGATTGACCAGCAGATGGGTCTGGCGGTCGACCGCGTGATGGCCGAAGGCGCGCTGTACGACCGACGGCTGGCGGCGCTGGCGATCAAGCAGGCCCAGGGCGACCAGATCGAGGCGATCTTCCTGCTGCGGGCCTATCGCACCACCCTGCCGCGCTTCGGCTACAGCCTGCCGCTGGATACCGGACGCATGGCGATCCGGCGGCGTGTCTCCGCGACCTTCAAGGACCTTCCTGGCGGCCAGGTTCTGGGACCGACCTACGACTACACCCACCGTCTGCTCGATTTCGCGCTGGCGGAACAGACGGCGCCGGCGGCAGCGGTCGAGGCGGTTGCGCCCGTCGACGCGGCCATGCCGCGCGTGACCGAGATTCTGGGCCGCGAGGGTCTGATCGAGCCGGAGCGTCCGGACGATGACGCCGCGCCGGTCGGAGACCTCACCCGCGACGGCCTTCTGCTGCCGGCCGGCCGCGATGTGCGGCTGCAGATGCTGGCGCGCGGCGACGAGGGCTTCCTGCTTGCGCTCGGCTACTCCACTCAGCGCGGCTATGGCCGCAACCACCCCTTCGCCGGAGAAATCCGCATGGGCGAGGTGGCGGTGGAGATCGTCCCAGAGGAGCTCGGCTTCGCCATCGAGATCGCCAAGATCACGCTGACCGAATGCCAGATGGTCAATCAGTTCGGCGGCAGCGCCGAGGCGCCGCCACAGTTCACCCGCGGCTACGGCCTTGCCTTCGGGCGGTCGGAGCGCAAGGCGATGGCGATGGCCCTGGTCGACCGGGCGATGCGCGCCGAGGAACTGGGCGAGGAGGTGCAGGGGCCCGCCCAGGACGCGGAGTTCGTGCTCTACCATGCCGACAATGTCGAGGCGTCCGGCTTCACCCAGCACCTGAAGCTGCCGCATTACGTCGATTTCCAGTCCGAGCTGGACATGCTGCGGCGCCTGCGCGCCGGCCGGGAGGCCGCGGAATGAGCGCGCTTGCTGGCTACAATTTCGCCTATCTGGACGAGCAGACGAAGCGGATGCTCCGCCGCGCGCTGCTCAAGGCGGTGGCGATCCCGGGCCATCAGGTGCCCTTCGGCAGCCGCGAGATGCCGCTTCCCTATGGCTGGGGGACCGGCGGCATCCAGGTGACGGCCGCCGTGATCGGCCCGGACGACGTGCTCAAGGTCATCGACCAGGGCGCGGACGACACCACCAACGCCGTGTCGATCCGGGCTTTCTTCGCGCGCACCGCCGGTGTCCGCACCACCGCCGCGACGGCCGAGGCGACCATCGTCCAGACGCGCCACCGCATTCCCGAGACGCCGCTGCGCGAGGGACAGGTGATCGTCTATCAGGTGCCGATTCCTGAGCCGCTGCGCTGGCTGGAGCCGCGTGAGGTCGAGACCCGGCGCATGCACGCGCTGTCGGAATACGGCGTCATGCATCTGCGCCTGTACGAGGACATCGCCCGCCACGGTCGCATCGCCCAGACCTACGATTATCCGGTGGTAGTGAACGGCCGCTATCTGATGCGGCCGAGCCCGATCCCGAAATTCGACAATCCGAAGATGGACATGAACCCGGCGCTCCAGCTGTTCGGTGCGGGGCGCGAGAAGCGCATCTATGCGGTTCCACCCTATACCGCGGTGCGCAGCCTCGATTTCGAGGACCATCCCTTCGCGGTCGAGGGCTGGTCGCAGCGCTGCGCCCTGTGCGGCGCCGGCGACAGCTTCCTCGACGAGGTGATCGTCGACGACGAGGGCGGGCGGATGTTCGTCTGCTCCGACACCGAGTATTGCGGCCGCCGGCAGGCCGAGGGCCATCGGGGGCCGCTGTCCGACGACGCGGAGGCTGCGGAATGAGCAACGCACCGCTGCTTCGCGTGACCGGGCTGACGCATCGCTACGGCGATCTTGTCGCCTGCTCCGGCATCGCCTTCGACCTGCGGCCGGGTGAGGTGCTGGGCATCGTCGGCGAATCCGGCTCCGGCAAGACGACGCTGCTGAACTGCCTGTCCGGACGGCTGCGGCCAAGCGCCGGCCGGATAGAATACGACATCCGCGGCCGCGGCCTCGCCGATATCTATGCGCTGGGCGAGGCGGAGCGCCGGCTGCTGATGCGTACGGACTGGGGCGTCGTGCACCAGAACCCGCGCGACGGGCTGCGGCTCGGCGCCAGCGCCGGCGGCAACGTCGCCGAGCGCCTGATCGCGGTCGGCGAGCGCCGTTACGGCCGGGCGCGAGAGGCCGCCGCCGACTGGATGCAGCGCGTGGAACTCGATCCCGCTCGCATCGACCAGCGGCCTTCGACCTTCTCCGGCGGCATGCAGCAGCGCCTGCAGATCGCCCGCAACCTGGTGACGCATCCGCGCCTCGTCTTCATGGACGAGCCGACCAGCGGGCTCGACGTCTCGGTCCAGGCCCGGCTGCTCGACCTGCTGCGCGGGCTGGTCGGCGATCTCGGCCTCGCCTGCATTCTGGTCACCCACGATCTGGGCGTCGCGCGGCTGCTGTCGCACAGGCTGATGGTGATGCGCGCCGGAGCGGCGGTGGAGCACGGACTGACCGACCAGGTGCTGGACGACCCGCAGCATCCCTACACCCAGCTTCTCGTCTCCTCGATCCTGCCGGTATAGCCCATGGACGCGTTCGACGATCCCGATCTCATGTTGCGGGTGGACGGCCTGTCCAAGACCTTCACCCTGCATCTTCAGGGCGGGCTGCGGCTGCCGGTGCTGGGCGGCGTGTTGCTGGCCGTCCGCCGCGGCGAGTGCCTGGCGCTGGCCGGCCCATCCGGCGCCGGCAAATCGTCGCTGCTGCGCTGCCTCTACGGCAACTATCGGGCCGATACCGGACGTATCCTGGTTCGTCATGACGGCCGGACGGTCGATATGGCGGTGGCCGATCCCCGGCTGGTCCTCGACGTGCGGCAGCGGACGCTGGGCCATGTCAGCCAGTTCCTGCATGTGGTGCCGCGGGTTCCCGTCATCGATCTCGTCACGGAACCGCTGCGCCGCCGCGGTGTGGCTCCGGACGAAGCGAAGGAGCGCGCGTCCGCGCTGCTCGCCCGCCTGCGTCTGCCCGAGCGGCTTTGGGACGTTCCGCCGGCGACCTTCTCCGGCGGCGAACGCCAGCGGGTGAACATCGCCCGCAGCCTGGTGGCCGATTACCCGGTGCTGTTGCTGGACGAGCCGACTGCGTCCCTCGATGCCGCGAACCGCGACACCGTGGTGGCGCTGATTCGTGAGGCTCGCGACCGGGGTGCGGCCGTGGTCGGCATCTTCCACGACGTTGCCGTGCGCGACGCTGTCGCGACGCAAATCCTCGACGTGACTGCTGAAAGGGAAGCCGCATGAGTGCGGAACTCGTTCTGGCCAATGCCCGGATCGTCCTGGAGGACGCGGTGGTGCATGGCCATCTGCTGGTGCGGGACGGCCGGATCGCAGCGGTGGACACCGGTCGTACCGCGCCGGCCGGCGCCGAGGACCTGGACGGCGATCTTTTGATTCCGGGCTTGGTGGAACTGCATACCGATAACCTGGAAAAGCACCTGAAGCCGCGGCCGGGCGTGCAATGGCCAGCGCTTCCGGCGCTGGTGGCGCACGATGCCCAGCTTGCAGCGGCTGGGATCACGACGGTGTTGGACGCCATGCGCATCGGCGACCGCGCCCTGTCGGCCGGCCTTACCGAACGGATCGGCGAAACCGCCGACTGCATCCAGGCGGCGCAGGAGGAGGACCTGTTCCGCGCGGAGCATTTCCTGCATCTGCGCTGCGAAGTCGGCGAGCCGCAGGTGGCCGAGGCTTTCGAGCCTTTCTCGGCGCATCCGCTGCTGCGTCTGGTCTCGCTGATGGACCATGCGCCGGGGCAGCGCCAGTTCACCGACATCGACCAGTGGAAGCTTTATTACGGCGGCACTTACGGTCTGTCGGACGAAGAGCTGGAGCGGATGCGAGTCGAGCAGCAGGGCCGCTCGGCGAAGTATGCGGACAATAACCGCCGCCGGATCGCCGCGCTGTGCCGGTCGCGCGGCATCGGCATGGCCAGCCATGACGACGCGACCGAGGCGCATGTGGCCGAGGCGGTCGAACTGGGTCTGACGATGGCGGAATTCCCGACCACTGAAGCGGCGGCCGTTGCCGCCAAGCGCGAAGGCCTGGCCACAATTGCCGGCGCACCCAACCTCGTGCGGGGCAAATCGCATTCGGGCAATGTCGCCGCGGCGGAACTTGCCGCGAAGGGGCTGCTCGACGTGCTGTCTTCCGACTACATGCCGGTCAGCATGCTGCACGCAGTGTTCGTTTTGCACGACCGGCTTGAGATACCGCTGCCCGAGGCGGTCGCGACAGCCAGCGCGACGCCGGCCGGTCTGGTCGGGCTGTCGGATCGAGGCGCCCTCCGTCCCGGTCTTCGCGCGGACCTGTTGCAGGTCCGCCAGAGCGCGGATGCCCCGATCGTGCGCCGCGTCTGGCGTGAGGGTCGCCGCGTGGTCTGACGCCGCGGAACCGCCGCCTCGTCTGCGTAGTTCTCTCCCCCGAACATCACTTGCATGGGGAAAGACAGCTATGGCGCAGAATGCGATCGAACTGCTGAAAAGCGACCATGACAAGGTCCGTCAGCTTCTCGACGAACTGACCAACACGACCGAGCGCGCGACGAAGAAGCGCGCAGAGCTTTGCGAACGGATTGCCAAGGAACTCGAAGCCCATACCAAGATCGAAGAGGAAATCTTCTATCCCGCGTTCAAGCAGGCGGGTGGGAAGGAAGATGTGACCCTGATCCACGAGGCCAAGGAGGAACACCGGGCGGTCGACAAGCTGGTCCTGCCCGATCTTCAAAAGACGGAACCCGGCAGCCTCGAATTCTCAGGCCGCGCCAAGGTGCTCAAGGAGTTGATCGAGCACCATGCGGATGAGGAGGAGGAGGAGGACATGTTCCCCGAGGCGAAGCGCCTTTTCAGCAAGGACCAACTCGCCGATCTCGGCGAACGGATGGCCCGGCGCAAGCAGGAGCTGATGGGCTGATACCCTGGCCGCCGCGTCCTGTCTGGGGCGCGGCGGCCAATGGGATCAATAGGCCTCTGAGGTCGGAACGTAGACCGTGCCGTCCATCATCTTGCGGGCAGTGCGGCCGAAGCCGAGACGCTCGATGGACATGCCTTCGGTGTTGTTCGCCGGCTTGGTTGCGACGGTCACGCGCATGATGCCGTTGGGATGTGCGATCCGCAGAGAGTCCCGTTCTGCAGCCCCTTCCGACAGCACCTCGTTCACCACCGTTCCCGGCATGTGCGATGCGGCGGCGAGGCACATGGATCCCGTTCCGGGCATCGACTCATTGCAGTGGTTCATGAAAATCTGGCGTGCCTTCAGGTCGGAATCCGCCGCACGCACCGTCTTGCCGCTGATGTTGATATAGTCGCTGGCCGGGGCGACGAAGAACAGGAACGGCAGGAACGGGCTCTCGTCATCCACCTTCCGCCAGTTCTTCACGAAGCCCAGAATCTCCGCAGCCTTGCCGCGCACCTCGCGATACAGCGGGACCATGGCGGGGTCGTTGAGCGTGTCCGGCAACTCGTCGCCGCGCAGGCCGACCTGCTCCGGCTTGATGAAGACGGTCGGGTTGGCGACGTCGCAGATGGTGGTGTCCAGCACGCGGCCATCGTCCAGCGCGATCTTGTCCTGGCGGTTGCCTGTCGGCAGCGACTTGCCCGTCTTGGCGCCCGTCGTCATGCGATAGTCCATGAAGATTTCCGCGCCGGTGCCGGGCACGCCGCCGATGGCGAAGTCGCCCTTCACCCTGGCCCGGCCGTTCACCACCGGCACATGCGCCACCAGCACCTTGTCTGTGTTGGTGTTGTAGATGCGGACTTGGCTGACCGGCTCGGTCGGGTAGAACAGGCCGGCATCGATGGCGAAGGGGCCGACCGCGGCGGACAGGTTTCCGCAATTGCCGGAATAGTCGATGACGTCGCGCTCCACCTCGCATTGGGCGAAGGTGTAGTTGACGTCCGCGTCCGGGCGGTCCGAACGCGAGATGATGCAAAGCTTGGAGGTCACGAGATGCGTGCCGCCCAGCCCGTCGATCTGCATGACGTCGGGGGTGCCCATCACGCGCTTCAGCAACGCGTCGCGCGCCGGCCCCGCCGGCGGGATGTCATGCTCCAGGAAGAAGATGCCTTTGCTGGTCCCGCCGCGCACGATGGAGCAGCGGAGGCCGATCTGTTCGGCGTCGAGATAGCGGGTGCCGTCCGGCATGACTTCGGTCCTTGCAGATGATGATCGGATGGTTTCGCTTGGCGGCGAACGGGCCGGCAGTGTAGCACCGCTGCCGGTATTGCCAAAAGTCACCGCGAAGGAGGCTGGGGATGAATCGGATCATAGAAGGTATGCGCGTGGTCGAGGCCTCGGCCTTCATCGCGGCGCCGTTCGGCGGCATGACGCTGGCGCAGATGGGCGCCGACGTGATCCGGATCGATCCCATCGGCGGCGGCCTGGACATCAACCGCTGGCCGGTCACCCGCGATGGGGCGAGCCTTTACTGGGCAGGACTCAACAAGGGCAAGCGGTCCGTCACCATCGACCTTCGCTCGGCCGAGGGCCGCGAGCTGGCTCAGGCTCTGGCGACCGCACCG
>JBFWNZ010000080.1:0-12668 GCA_050250795.1 Alphaproteobacteria bacterium
GGCGGCCGACATGATGGTCCGCTACGCCAGCGCGACCCAGGATGCGCGGGACAGCGGGCAAAGCAGCCTGTTCGGCGACGACCAGTCCTTCGCCCGCAATCCGCCGCTTCCGGACACGGTCGACTGGCCCCAGCAGGAGAGGCTGCAGCAGGAGTTCGACGCGGTCGGCTTCTATCTGTCGGCGCATCCGCTGGAAGCCTACCGCAAGAGCTGCGGCCGCCTGGGCGTCGTGGCCTGGTCGGACGTGGCCTCCGGCGCGGTGCGGGAAACCCGCGTGCAACTGGTCGGGATCGTCGGCAGCCGGCGCATCATCAACTCGTCGCGCGGCGGCAAGATGGCCTTCGTCCAGATGTCCGACGAGTCCGGCGCCTATGAGATCACGGTCTTCTCCGAGCTGCTGGCCAGCGACCGGGAATTGCTCGAATCCGGCGTGCCGCTGCTGGTGAAGGTGGACGTGCAGCGCCGCGAGGAGGAAATCCGGCTGACGGCGCAGCAGATCCGGCCGTTGGAGGATGCAGCGGCGCAGGCGGCCGCGGGGCTGCGCATCTTCGTGCGCGACAGCCAGCCCCTGGCGAGCCTGGCGGGGGTGTTCCGCGAGCATAGCGGTGCCGGCCGCGGCCGCGTCTCGCTGGTTCTCGACAACGAGGACCAGGAGATCGAGATGAATCTGGCGGAGACCTATCGCATCACGCCGGCGGTCCGGGCGGCGATCAAGGCGATGCCGGGGATCGTGGAAGTCCAGGACCTGTAGGCGTCCGGCTCCCGTCGCCTCTTGTCAAAGGCGGAGGCAGGGTCTATATCGCGCCTCATCGAAACCAAATCCTCACGCGGGTTTGCGGCCGTTGGCGAAGCCTTCGGTCTCTCCGGTGCCGGTCCTAGAACCGGTCGTGCCCGCGGCGGTCGAACCGGAATACGGAGATTTTCTCATGGCCATGCCGACCTTCACGATGCGTCAGCTGCTGGAAGCTGGCGTTCATTTCGGACACACCACGCGCCGCTGGAACCCGAAGATGGAACCGTTCCTCTTCGGCGTGCGCAACGGTATCCACGTCATCGACCTGGAACAGTCTGTGCCGATGCTGCACCGCGCCCTGGAAGCTGTGCGCGATGTCGCGGCCGGCGGCGGCCGCATCCTTTTTGTCGGCACCAAGCGCCAGGCCGCTGAAATCGTTGCCGAATCGGCGCAGCGCTGCGGCCAGTACTTCGTCAACCATCGCTGGCTCGGCGGCATGCTGACCAACTGGAAGACGATTTCGAATTCGATCAAGCGCCTGAAGGCGCTGGAGGACCAGCTCGGAAGCGACGCCGTGGCCGGCCTCACCAAGAAGGAGCGCCTGGGCCTGGAGCGCGAGCGCGAGAAGCTGACGCGCGCGCTGGGCGGCATCAAGGAGATGGCCGGCCTGCCGGACATCCTGTTCGTGATCGACACCAACAAGGAATCGATCGCGGTGCATGAGGCGGCGAAGCTGGGCATCCCGGTGGTGGCCGTGCTCGACAGCAACAGCGACCCGGCGGGCATCACCTATCCGATCCCGGGCAACGACGATGCGATGCGCGCGATCGCGCTGTATTGCGACCTGATGTCGGCGGCCGTTCTGGACGGCCTGCAGCGCGAACTCCTGGCCGCCGATGTCGATATCGGCGAGATGGACGAAGCGCCGGCGGAGCCGCTGCCGGAGGTTGCCGCCGAGGGCGCGGGCGAGGCCGCATCGGCCTGATTTGGCACTGCGTGAGGCCCGGCCTGCCGAGGCGGCGCCGGGCCCGCATGCGAACGCAATTGGAGAGGACCGTAGGATGGCGGAGATCACGGCTGCCCTTGTGAAGCAGCTGCGCGACAAGTCCGGCGCCGGCATGATGGATTGCAAGAAGGCGCTGACCGAGACGAGCGGCAACCTGGAAGAGGCGGTGGACTGGCTGCGCAAGAAAGGCCTGGCCGCGGCCCAGAAGAAGGCCGGCCGCGTCGCGGCGGAGGGTCTCGTCGGCGTGGCGACGAAGGGCACGGCCGGCGCGGTCGTCGAGATCAACGCCGAAACCGACTTCGTGGCGCGCAACGAGGCGTTTCAGGCCTATGTCTCGACCGTGGCCGATATCGCGCTCGACGCGAAGGGCGACGAGGCGGCGATCAAGGCCGCGGCGTTCCCCGGCACCGGCCGGTCGGTCGAGGAGCAGCTGACGCACAACATCGCCACCATCGGCGAGAACATGGCGTTCCGCCGGGCCGCCTATCTGTCGGTGAAGCAGGGCGTGGTCGCGGCCTACATGCACAGCGCCCTGATGCCGGGCCTGGGCAAGATTGGCGTCCTCGTGGCGCTGGAGTCGGCGGGCGATCCCGAGAAGCTGACGGCGGTGGGCAAGCAGATCGCGATGCATATCGCGGCGGCGCGGCCGGAATGGTTGCGCGTCGAGGACATCGACCCTGCGGCGGTGGAGCGCGAGCGCTCCGTGCTGGTCGAGCAGGCGCGGGTCTCGGGCAAGCCGGATGCGATCATCGACAAGATGGTCGAGGGACGGCTGCGCAAGTACTATGAGGAAGTCGTCCTTCTTGAGCAGGTCTACGTGATCGACAACGAATCGAAGATTCGCAGCGTGGTCGAGAAGGCCGCGAAGGAGATCGGTTCCCCCATCGCCGTGACCGGCTTCGTCCGCTACAGCCTGGGCGAGGGAATCGAGCGCCAGGAAAACGACTTCGCGTCGGAAGTGGCGTCGCTGGCCGGCTAACGGAAATGGGCAAACCGGCTTCGGGTACTGGCGCGGATGGCGCGGCGGCCGATGGGCCGCCGCAGTTCCGGCGGGTTCTGCTGAAGATTTCCGGCGAAGCCCTGATGGGCCGCCAGCAATACGGCCTCGACCCCGAACTGGTGGCGCAGGTCGCGGCCGAAGTGGAGAGCGTGGCCGCGCTCGGCGTCCAGGTTTGCCTGGTCGTCGGCGGCGGCAACATCTTCCGCGGCGTGTCCGGCGCGGCGCAGGGCATGCAGCGCACGACCGCCGATTACATGGGCATGCTCGCCACCGTCATGAACGCCATGGCGCTGCAGAGCGCGCTTGAGGGCGACGGCGTGCAGACCCGCGTCCAGTCGGCGATCCCGATGCAGTCGATCTGCGAGCCCTATATCCGGCGCCGGGCGATCCGGCACATGGAAAAGGGACGGGTGGTGATCTTCGCCGCCGGAACCGGAAATCCGTTCTTCACGACCGACACGGCAGCCGCCCTGCGGGCATCGGAAATGGATTGCGATGCCCTGCTCAAGGCGACCAAGGTCGACGGCGTGTATTCCGACGATCCCATCCGCAATCCGACGGCGGAGCGCTACGACCGGCTGACCTACATGGACGTGCTGGCGCGGGACCTCAAGGTCATGGACGCGTCCGCGATTTCGCTGGCCCGAGAGAACCGCATTCCGATCCTGGTGTTCTCGCTGTTCGAACGCGGCGCCTTTGCCGATGTCGTCCGGGGCCGCGGTCGGTTTACAATGATCGGCGACATTCGCTGACGGAAAGAATGGGGGAAGCGATGGCGAAGATGGACATCGCGACGGTCGAGCGCCGGATGGATGGCGCGCTTTCGGCGCTGTCGCGCGAATTCGGCGGCCTGCGGACCGGCCGCGCCTCGACCAGCCTGCTGGAGCCGATCACGGTCGATGCCTATGGATCGGCGATGCCGATCAACCAGGTCGGAACGATCGGGGTGCCCGAGCCGCGCCTGCTGACGGTCCAGGTCTGGGACAAGAAGATGGTGTCGGCGGTGGAGAAGGCGATCCGCGAAGCCGGGCTGGGCCTCAATCCGCAATCCGACGGCAACCTCGTGCGGGTGCCGATTCCCGATCTCAGCGAGGAACGCCGCAAGGAACTGCGCAAGGTCGCGGCGAAATACAGCGAGCAGGCCCGCGTGGCCGTGCGCAATGTCCGTCGCGACGGCATGGACACGCTGAAGCAGCTCGAACGGGACGGCGAGATTTCGCAGGACGAGCATCGTGCGCAGTCCGACGAGATCCAGAAACTGACGGACCGCTTCATCAAACGGGTCGATGAGGCGCTGGCCACCAAAGAACAAGAGATCATGCAGGTCTGAGGGCGCGAACCCGGCCGTGGAACGAAGCATCGACGGCAATCTGTTGGGCGGCGGCGGTCCGCCGGTTCCTTCGCATGTTGCCATCATCATGGATGGCAACGGGCGGTGGGCGAAGGCGCGCGGGCTGCCGCGCGCGGAGGGACACCGACGCGGCGCGGAGGCGGTGCGGCGCACCGTGAAGGCGGCGGCCGATCTCGGCATCGCCTATCTCACCCTGTTCAGCTTTTCCTCGGAGAACTGGAACCGGCCCTTTCAGGAAGTCGGCCAACTGATGGATCTGCTGCGCCTGTATCTGCGCTCCGAGCTGGCGGAACTGCATCGCAACGGCGTGCGGCTGCGCGTGATCGGCGACCGCCAGCGTCTGCCCGAGGATATCGTGCGCCTGATCGAGCAGGCCGAGCGCACCACCGCCGAGAACACGCGGATCACCGTTCTTCTGGCGCTCAGCTACGGCAGCCGCCAGGAGATCGCGGCGGCTGCCCGTGCGCTCGCGATGGACGCGGCGGCCGGGCGGATCGACCCTGCGGCCATCGACGCGGATGCGGTGCAGGCAAGGCTGGGAACCGCCGGGATTCCGGACCCCGACCTACTGATCCGCACCAGCGGCGAACAGAGGATCAGCAATTTTCTGCTGTGGCAGCTCGCCTATACCGAGTTCGTGTTCGTGGACAAGCTCTGGCCGGATTTCGGTGACAGCGATCTGGCAGGCGCGGTCGATGAATTCCGGCGGCGCGACCGGCGTTATGGCGCATCTGTCGGCTCCCTCTAAAGTGAAGGATGTCAGGCTTCGCAGCCTCTCCGCGGCGGTGCTTCTGCCGCCGGTGGCCGCCGCCCTGTGGTGGGGCGGCTGGCCGTTCGCGATCCTGCTCGCCGCGTTCAGTGGGCTGATGGCCTGGGAGTGGAGCCGGCTGTGCCGAAGCGGCGCGGTCGCCCTGTGCATCCTGTGCGCCGGGGCGGTGCTGGCACCGCTCGCGACGGATGTCGGCCTGGGCGCGGCGCTGTCGATCACGGGCTTTACGGCGGTCGTGGCCCTGGCCGCGGGCGGCCTGGCCGGGGACAGCGCGCCGCTCAAGGCGGCGCTGGGCGCGCTGTATGTCATTCCCGCCGGCATCGCGGCGATCTGGCTGCGCAATACGGGCACGGACGGGTTGCCCGTGCTCGTCTGGCTGATCGCCGCGGTGATCGCGACCGACGTGGCCGCCTATTTCGCCGGCCGGCGGATCGGCGGGCCGAAGCTGGCGCCGCGGGTCAGCCCCAACAAGACGTGGTCCGGCGCCATCGGCGGTCTTCTCGGCGCCATTGCCGTCAGCGCCGTCGCGGCGGCGGTCTGCGATGAATATCCGTTGCCGTTCATCGGCCTCGGCATTCTTTTCTCGGCGGTGGCGCAGGCGGGCGACCTGCTCGAATCCGCGTTGAAGCGGCATTTCCAGGTCAAGGATGCCAGCAACCTCATCCCCGGCCATGGCGGCTTTCTCGACCGCCTGGACGGTTACTTGACGACGCTTCCGGTGGCAGCGCTAATGACCTGGTCGGTCGGTGGGAGTCTCATGCAATGGCAATAATGAGCGAACGCGCTGCGCCGGCCCCGGCAGCCGCGCCGCGACGCGTGACGATCCTCGGCTCGACGGGATCGGTCGGCTGTCAGACCATCGACCTGATCGACCGCAATCCGGACCTGTACGAGGTCGAGGCGCTGGCCGCGCGACGGAATGTCGAAGCGCTGGCGGTTCAGGCGCGCCGCCTGCGCCCGCGTTTCGTGGCGCTTGCGGAACCGGACGGCTATCCCCAGTTGAAGGAAGCCCTGGCCGGGACCGGTATCGAGATCGCGACCGGCCGCGATGCGGTTGTGGCCGCGGCGGAACGACCATCGGACTGGGTGATGGCGGCCATCGTCGGGGCGGCCGGTCTGGAATCGACGATGGCGGCCGTGCGGCGCGGTGCCGTGGTGGCGTTCGCCAACAAGGAATGCCTCGTCTGTGCCGGCGATTTGATGATGGCGGAGATCGAGCGCCGGGGCGCGCGCCTGTTGCCGGTCGATTCGGAGCATAACGCGATCTTTCAGGTGTTCGATTTCGAGCGGACGGAGGCGGTGGAGCGGCTGATCCTGACCGCATCCGGCGGTCCGTTCCGCGAATGGGACCGGCGCGCGATGGGGCAGGCCAGCCCCGCCCAGGCCGTCGCGCATCCGAACTGGGACATGGGTGCCAAGATTTCGGTGGATTCCGCGACGATGATGAACAAGGGGCTCGAAGTGATCGAAGCCCATCATCTGTTCCAGATTCCGGAGGACCGGATCGACGTGCTGGTGCATCCCCAGTCGGTGATCCACAGCATGGTCGAATATGTCGACGGCTCGGTGCTGGCGCAGCTGGGCACGCCCGACATGCGGACCCCCATCGCCTATGCGCTGGCATGGCCCGCACGGATGGCGACGCCGTCGCAGCGGCTCGACCTGGCGGCGATGAGCAAGCTGACCTTCGAGCATCCGGACATGGAGCGGTTCCCGGCGCTTCGGCTGGCACGTGAGGCGCTGCGGGCCGGCGGCAGCGCGCCGGCCGTCCTCAACGCGGCGAACGAGGTGGCCGTGGCGGCATTCCTGGGCGGCCGGATCGGCTTTCTCGACATCGCAGGCGTCGTCGAGGCCACCCTGTCGCGCATGCCGAGCCAGGCGCTGGTGCGGCTTGAGGATGTCTATGCCGTGGACGAAGCGGCGAGAGCGGTCGCGACCGAGATCGCCGGCGCGTTGAACTGACGTTCCATACCCCCAGGCCGCAGAGGCGGATCGATGGATTTCCTCCCGAACTTTCTGTATCTCGACTGGCTTATCCCGTTCCTGGTCCTGCTGACGGTCCTCGTGTTCGTTCACGAACTGGGCCATTACGCGGTCGCGCGCTTCAACGGCGTGCGGGTCGAGGTGTTCTCGATCGGCTTCGGGCCCGAGCTGTTCGGCTGGAACGACCGGGCCGGGACGCGGTGGAAGTTCAGCGCCATTCCGCTGGGCGGCTATGTGCGCATGCTGGGCGAGGACGATTTGCGCAGCGCCGAGCCGTCCGACCTGCTGCATCCGGACAATGCCGGCGATTCCTTCAGCGCCCAGCGGATCGGCCAGCGGGCGGCCATCGTGGCGGCCGGCCCGGCCGCCAACTTCCTGTTCGCGATCATTGCCCTGGCGATCCTGTTCGCGACCGTCGGTCAGCCTTATTCCGAGCCCGTGATCGGGACGGTCATGCCCGGCAGTGCCGCCGAGGAAGCCGGTTTCCAGCCGGGGGACCGGATTCTGAGCATCGACGGAACGGACATCGACCGCTTCGAGGATGTGCAGCAGATCGTGCGGACGGGCAATGGCGCCATGCTCTCGATGCAGGTCCGGCGGGAAGGCGCGGCCGAGCCGCTGGCCATCGCGGTCCAGCCCAAGCTGACGCAGATCGCCGATCCGGACGGGGCGCCCCAGCAGGCCTACATGCTGGGCTTGCAGCGCAGCGGAACGCCGCTCAAGCGGCACGGCCCGGTCGCGGCGGTCTGGGCGGCGGCGAAGGAGACCTACAACCTGTCGGCCGGGATGCTCGGCGCGGTGGGCGAGATCATCCTCGGCCGGCGCGGCACGGAGGAACTGGGCGGGCCGGTGCGGATCGCCCAGATGTCGGGCGACTTCGCGAAGCGCGGCATCGTGCCGTTCGTCTGGTTTGCGGTCCTGCTGTCGATCAACCTGGGCCTGATAAACCTTCTCCCCATTCCCGTTCTGGATGGCGGGCATCTGGCCTTCTACGCCGTGGAGGCTGTGCGCGGCCGCCCCGTGACCGAGCGGACGCAGGAATATAGCTTCCGAATTGGTCTGGCACTGGTAATTGCTCTTATGATATTCGTCACTTACAAAGACCTGGACCACTTGCGTATTTTTGAATACTTCAAGAACATCGTGTCCTGACGGGTCAGGAATCTAGGGGAACGGTTGCCTGTGACGGGACGTCTGGCTTTTATCGCGGGGGTTTGGGCTGCCGTTGCCTTTGCCGTTCCCGCCGCGGCGCAAGCTCCGCTCTTTGTGCCGCCGACGCCGGACAACGGGGCGGCATCCGCTCCCTCGTCGATGACGCCCTCGGCACCCGAAGCCGCCAAGGCGGGGCCGCGCGTCTCCGAAGTCGTCATCAGCGGCACGCAGCGCATCGACCCCGAAACCGTGCGGTCGTACATGACCCTGCGCGCGGGCGACGCAATCGATTCCGACGGGGTCAACGCGTCGCTGAAGAAGCTGTTCGCAACCGGCCTGTTCGCGGACGTGACCATCACGGTCGAAGGCACGGCGCTGGTCGTGCGGGTCGTCGAGAACCCGATCATCAATCAGGTGGCCTTCGAAGGTAACAAGGAAATCAAAGACGAGGATCTGCGGAACGAAATCCAGCTGCGGCCGCGCATCGTCTTCACCCGGACCCGGGTGCAGAGCGATGTGAAGCGCATCCTGGAGCTCTATCGCCGCAGCGGCCGGTTCGCGGCCACCGTCGACCCCAAGGTCATCCAGCTCGACCAGAATCGGGTCGATCTGGTCTATGAGATCAAGGAAGGTCCGGTGACGGGCGTCCGGCGCATCGGCTTCGTCGGCAACCGCTTCTTCTCCG
Source organism: Alphaproteobacteria bacterium (assembly GCA_050250795.1). GTDB lineage: Bacteria > Pseudomonadota > Alphaproteobacteria > UBA8366 > UBA8366 > JBFWNZ01. Next base: position 8,680 of record JBFWNZ010000080.1, read on the forward strand.
ACGGCGCCTTGCGCGAGGTCCTTCTGACGAAGGAGAGCCGCTGGTACCGTTTCCTGTCGAGCAACGACAACTACGACCCCGACCGCCTGACCTTCGACCGCGAATTGCTGCGGCGCTATTACCTGGAGCACGGCTTCGCCGATTTCCGGGTCGTGTCGGCCGTCGCGGAACTGACGCCGGATCAGGAAGATTTCCTCATCACCTTCACCATCGATGAGGGCGAGCGCTACAAGTTCGGCGCGATCGACATCACCTCGCAGATTCCGGAGGTCGATCCCGAAACCCTTCGCGACCTGATCGAGATCGACACCGGCGATTGGTACAACGCGAACAAGGTCGACAACATCGTCCTGTCGCTGACCGATGCCGCCGGCGACCGGGGATATGCCTTCGTCGAGGTGCGGCCGGTCACGCGGCGCGACCGCGACAAGCGGACCATCGACGTGACCTTCGAGATCGGCGAGGGACCGCGCGTGTTCGTCGAGCGGATCGACATCCGCGGCAACGTCCGGACCCATGACGAGATCATCCGCCGCGAGTTCCGGCTGGTCGAAGGCGACGCCTTCAACGCCGCGCGCCTGCGCCGGTCGCAGCAGCGCATCCAGAATCTCGGCTATTTTTCGAAGGCCGAGGTGAACAACATTCCCGGTTCGACGCCGGACCGCACGGTCATCCAGGCCGATGTGGAGGAGCAGTCGACGGGCGAGCTCAGCTTCGGCGCCGGGTATTCGACCTCGGAAGGCGTGCTGGGCGAAGTCGGCATCCGCGAGCGCAACCTGCTCGGCCGCGGCCAGGATTTGACGGCGAACTTCACCCTGTCGCAGCGCAGCCAGCGCTGGAATTTGGGGTTTGTGGAGCCCTATTTCCTGGACAAGGAATTGCGGGCGGGCGTGAACCTGTTCCGCACGCAGCGCGACAACTCCGATGAGAGCGGCTTCGAAAGCGTGCGGACGGGCAGCCGCTTCACGCTCGGATACGAGATCAACGAGGAATGGTCGCAGGGCGTGTCCTATACCATCCGCAAGGATGAGATGAAGGACATCGACGCTGACGCATCGCGGTTCATCCGGGCGCAGAAGGGCACCAGCACGACCTCGATGGTCGGGCAGAGCCTGACCTATGACGCGCGCAACAGTGCCATCGAGCCCACCGACGGTTTCGTGTCCCGCGTCAGCACGGATTTCGCCGGCCTCGGCGGTTCGGTCCGCTATATGCGCCTCGGGTTGAAGTCGGCTTACTACTATCCCTTCGCTGCGGGATGGACCGGCATGGTCAGCGGCGAAGTCGGCAAGATGTTCGGCCTCGGCCAGGACATCCGCGTCGACGATCGTTTCTTTGCCGGCGGCGAGACGTTCCGCGGCTTCGAGACGGCCGGCGTCGGGCCGCGCGACCGCAACACCCAGGATGCCCTCGGCGGCACCGTGATGGCCGTGGGTACGGTCGAACTCGGCTTCCCGATCTTCCTGCCGGAGGAGCTTGGCTTCAGCGGCGCGCTCTTCAGCGATGTCGGCCTCGTGACGGATACGCCGGAGAGCGATCCGCTGATCGCGGATGAGAGTTCGCCGCGCGTGTCCGCAGGTATCGGCCTGAAGTGGAAGTCGCCCTTCGGTCCGGTGCGTCTCGACCTGAGTCAGGCCATCGTCAAGGAAGACTTCGACAAGACGCAACTCCTGCATTTCCGCTTCGGCACGCGGTTCTAGAACGATGCGGGGGGACCGCAGGTACCGCGGCATCCTGCTGGCGCTGGCCATCTCCGTCCTCGTCCTGCCGCCGGCCGTGGCCGCGCAGGACCGCCGCGCCGGTTCCGGCGTGGTGATCGCCACCATCGATTTCGACAAGGTGATGCGTGAATCGAGCGCGGGACGAAAGTTCCGCGAGCAACTCGACCAGCGTTATGCGCAGTCCGAGGAAGAGATCAAGCGCATGCAGGCCGATGTGGAGCGCCTGCGCCAGGACCTGGCCACGAACGGGGACAGTCTGTCGCCCGAAGAACGGCAGAAGCGGCGCAACGAGTTCCAGCGCCGCAAGGCCGAGGGCTTTCAACTGCTCCAGGAGCGGAAGGAGCAGATCAACCGCATGTTCGAGCGGGGAAAGCAGCAGATCGAGGTGGCCCTGCGCGAGATCGTCAAGCAGATCGCCGAGGAGCGGGGGATCGATCTGGTCTTGAACCGCTCGGGCCCCGACAGCGGTTCGCGGCCGTCCGGCGCCGTCCTTTACACGGCGCGCGATGTCGATATCGACGATCTGGCGCGCCAGCGTCTGGATGCCCGCCTGCCGAGCCTGGGTCCCGTTCAGCCTGTGGAATGATGGGGTGCGCCAAGCGATGGAGAAGCATTGCTTGAGCGGGAAATATGGGGCAAAAGATAGCACTGGCACGGGTTTCCTGGGTGGACCGTGACCGGCGTCTTCCGAACTTCCGTTTTGTTGCGTCGGTCGGATTGCGGGTCAGGGATGCCGTGTCCTGAAGGGGCCTATCTACAGGCGACAGTCGGTTGAGGGCGCGTAAAGCATGCAAAAGGATTCTCAGGTGCTGAAGGCCGCTCCGACCGCCACCGAGATCGATGTGAACGGGATCAAGCGGATGATTCCGCACCGGTATCCGTTCCTGATGATCGACAAGGTGGTGGACATCGTCCTCGGTGAGAGCGCGACAGGCATCAAGTGCGTCACCGCTGCCGAACCGCATTTCGCCGGTCACTTTCCGTCCATGCCGATCATGCCCGGCGTTCTGATCGTCGAGGCCATGGCGCAGACCGCGGCGGTGCTCGTCGTGCACACCCTGGGCGGAGACGCTGAGGGGAAGATCGTCTATTTCATGACGATCGAGAATGCGCGGTTCCGCCGGCCCGTCGGCCCGGGGGACGTTCTGCATCTGCATGTCTCGCTGGAGCGTAACCGCGGGAATGTCTGGAAGTTTTCCGGCGTCGCCAAGGTCGATGGCCAGCCGGTTGCCGAGGCGACCTACACCGCAATGATCCGCGATTGATGGCCAAAATCCATCCGACCGCGGTCGTCGCCGACGGCGCGCGCATCGCGTCCGACGCTGAAATCGGGCCTTATTGCTGCATCGGCTCCGAGGCGGAGATCGGGGCGGGGGTGGTCCTGACATCCCATGTGGTCGTGGACGGCCTGACCAGCATCGGAGCGGGGACAAGGGTCTATCCCTTCGCGTCGCTCGGCTTGCAGCCGCAGGACCTGAAGTTCCGCGGCGAGAAATCCCGGCTTGTGATCGGAGCCCGGAATTCGATTCGCGAATATGTGACCATGAATCCCGGCACCGAGGGCGGCGGGATGCTGACCGAAGTCGGCGACGACTGCCTGTTCATGGTCGGCTCGCATGTCGCGCATGACTGCCGCGTCGGCAGTCACGTCATCCTGGCGAACAACGCGACCCTCGGAGGGCATGTGATCGTCGGGGATTACGCGATCATCGGCGGGCTCGCGGCGGTGCACCAGTTCGTTCGCATCGGCCCGCATGCCATGATCGGCGGGCTGTCCGGGGTCGAGAACGACATCATTCCCTACGGTTCGGCGATGGGCGAGCGGGCGCGGCTCAGCGGGCTCAACCTCGTCGGCCTGAAGCGGCGGGGATTTTCCAAGGACGAGATACACAATCTCCGCGCGGCCTACCGGCTGTTGTTCGCCAGCGAAGGCACGCTGAGCGAGCGGGTCGACGACGTGGCCGCCATGTTCGAGGAGAGCGGCGGCGTGCGCGATATCGTCGATTTCATGCGGGCCGATTCCCCGCGCGGCCTGACCCAGCCGTCATAGGCCGTGACGGGCAAGCTCGGCATCCTGGCCGGCGGCGGCGCCCTTCCGCGACGGATCATCGAAGCGAGCCGCGCGCAAGGGCGCGACGTGTTCGTCATTGCCGTCGAGGGGCATGCCGATCCCGAGACCGTCGAAGGCGTCGACCATGCCTGGGTCCGGCTCGGGGCCGCGGGAACGGCCGACCGTCTGTGCCGGGAGCGGGGCATCCGCGAGATCGT